>CAYJHV010000285.1:0-2721 GCA_964369825.1 uncultured Desulfovibrionaceae bacterium
GGCTTGACAGCCGATTTGTGGCACACGTGGCACAAAAATCTCAGTGTGATATTATACTTTTTCATGCACAAGGAGCACATGTTCCCACAGCTGAAACGAATTTTGCCAAAAGGTGGAGTCAAGAGCGAGGGCTTGTACTACATATATATACAGTTGATGTGTGTTCACTTAACGGTGTCAAAGACAACAGCTTGGAGCGTTGCTATTATTGTAAAAAGGAACTACTATCTGTTTTTCTTGAACAAGCCAAAGCTCAAGGGAGAACTTTGTGCGACGGAACCAATGCTGATGATTTGCACACACACAGACCCGGTTTGCGAGCTCTCAAAGAATATGATGTTTTTTCACCCTTGGCTGAATGCGGTATGCAAAAAAGCATGGTGCGTACCTTAGCAGAGAACAGCGGACTCGATAATGCACAGCAAAAGGCAAGTCCTTGTTTGCTCACACGCTTAAACTATGGTATGCATATTGAGCATAGTATATTAAAATCCATTGAAACTGCAGAAGATGATTTGCGAAGGTTGGGGCTTGAAGATTTTCGTTTACGTCTTTGTCCTGAAGTTGTTTTACAAAGTAGCTCACTCACTATACATGAGCACATCATACGTACTACTTTGGAAAAACATGGTTTTCATGATGTGTGCATAATAGAAGATCAAAACGTAAGTGGATTTTTTGACAAGAAAAATCTCACTGACAACAGTTCCGTTTGATATTCGCAACATCAAGCTTTTAAAGGCACACTTCACTTCGGGGTTAAACGTATAAATAAATTACACTTATGCCTCAGAGATGGTCGGTTGCTTTCGCAGTCTCCATAGCAATTCCAAGTGAAATTACAATATAAGCCTTAAAATAGAAAAACCGAGAAATATATGGCAAAAAAATACAAAGCTTTATTTGGGGGAACATTTAACCCCGTACATATTGGACATATTCGCCTTGCCATAGAAGTATCTGAATATACCTCACTGCCTTATGCCATCGAAAGTGTTGATATTATACCTTGTGCCACTCCGGTATTTAAAGATCCGCAAGGTCTGCTCCCATTTTCTTTGCGCTTTGACATGCTTGAAGCTGCATTTGCCGATCTCCCCGGATTTAAAGTCAGCGATGTGGAAGGTCAACGCAAAGGAACCTCTTATACTTATCATACTTTACGGCATTATGCTGAGCTTTTCCCGGAAAATCGATTACTTTTTGTGCTTGGTATGGAAAATCTGTGTGACCTTCCCCATTGGTATGGAGGTTTAGAACTTTTACAATTGGCAGATTTTGCTGTAGTTCCAAGAGCCGGAGGCGATGAAGCTCTTTTTTTACGTACTATAAGCCAAAATTGGCCACAAGCCATTTTATTTGATGAACAAATTCCCTTTGCAAAATTTGATTTTATTAAGGAATATGAAGAAACAACAGACAGGGCACACAGAAAAGAAGCTCGTTGTATTGGAGGGAATATTTTTTTCATGCCCTTACCACGTATTGATGTGAGTGCCACATTTGTGCGTAAACGCTGGCTTAACAAAGGCAATATACACATGCTTATGCCAAAACAATCCGAACTTATTTTACAACAAGAACAAGAGCTTGCACAGAAAATCTGGCAAGAAAAACCATAAACCCATACAGGCTGCATCTATGAACATACCCAAAGACATTCGCAATCAACTGGCTAAAACGCAAGGATATTTGCAAAAAAATGATATTTTGCGAGCACTTGAAAGCCTTAGCATAACTGTATGCCTTGTACGTGATTTGCCTGAGATAAAAAGTCCGTCAAGGCTAAACGCGCTTGAAAAAAATATTAATATGCTTTTGCAAAATCTATGTGTAACACCTACCCTTTCTGCCTTATTCAATACTTCTTCCACAAATAAACCTGAGCAAATTCACTATCAAGCAGGCAAAGAAAGCGCTCTTGCCACCGTACTGCGTGAACTTGCCAACATTTTACGTGAACAAAGTAAAAAAGCTCAGAAACTGCAACAAGATCAGCAGCGACTACAAGACCTCTTGGAAAAAGGACAAGATCTCTTAATTAAGGGAAAATATGAAAGGGGCAATGCCTATTTGGAAAGAGCAGCTCATGAATTTTATACCAATTCCACTGTTATTTTGTATGTGGCTGACACTCTTATGCAACACCGGCAGCATCTTTGTGCCATGAAAATTTTATGCAAAAGTTTGACGGAGCATCCCAGAAACGATGTCCATTATATAAAAGCCATGGAGGCTGCGCTTGCCATGCCAAATTATGCTCAAATTGAACATATTTTTACTTTAGCAAAAACAAACCTCCAAGAGAACTCACCCACGCTTATGCATCTTGCGCAGCTCAAATTTTTGGCCATTGCCAATCGACCTGAGCTTGAGCGCAGGGAAGTGCATCTTTCTAAAAGCAACAGCCTTAGTGCGGAAGACACCAACTTTGATACAGAAACTAGCAATTTTGATACAGAAGACAACAGTCCTAATCTAGAAATCAACAGTATCGACACTGAAGTCAACAACCTCAACACAGAAAACAGCAGTTCAGATGCTGAAATTAGTAGTTTTAACGTAGAAGAAAATAGTTCTGATACAAAAAAAGAAAAATGATTCTCAAAAATAAAAAGCCTTACACATGTAAGGCTTTTGCTAAAAAGTAAACATTCATAACAATCAAGCCATCCTTATCCCCGCATTGCGTTCCACAAGTTTCAAAGTATTTGCCACTTG
>CAYJHV010000286.1:0-1839 GCA_964369825.1 uncultured Desulfovibrionaceae bacterium
TCCAATTCTTCCAAGAATTTGTCAGGTCTTTCTCTTTGTTCGGGAACATTGATTGCACTGTGTACATACTCACGATAACCGGCTCCGGCAGGAATAAGTCTGCCCACAATGACATTTTCCTTAAGTCCACGTAAATAATCCATTTTGCCACGCAAAGAAGCTTCAGTAAGCACCTTAGTAGTTTCTTGGAAGGAAGCAGCGGAAATAAAGCTGGAAGTTGTCAGCGAAGCTTGGGTAATACCCAGCACCAAGGGTTCTGCCGTGGCAGGTTTGCGCCCTTCAGCCTTGGCTGCCATATTTCCTTGTTTAAATTCAGCCTTATCTACCTGTTCTCCCACAAGGAAGCTGGTACCGCCGGTATCAAGTACGGTCACTTTTTTCAGCATTTGGCGCACAATGACTTCGATATGCTTATCGTCAATACCCACGCCTTGGAAACGATACACTTCTTGTATTTCTTCCACAAGATAACGAGCAAGGTATTTTTCACCGCGTGTTTTTAGGATATCGTGCAGTTCAGGGTAACCTTCGGTGAGGGAATCGCCTGCTTCCACAAAATCACCTTCGGTGGCAATAATATGTTTGCCCTTGGGTACAAGGTATTCTTTGGCGTCGCCCACTTCCGGTGTAACCACAAGCTTGCGTTTTCCTTTGGATTCACCGGCATAAGCAACGGTACCGGCAATTTCGGAAACAACTGCCATATCCTTGGGTTTGCGCACTTCAAAAAGTTCGGCCACTCGAGGTAAACCACCCACGATATCTTTGGTTTTGGAAGTTTCACGGGGTTTACGAGCAATAATATCACCGGCTTCTATGCTTGTGCCGTCACGAACCATGATAATGGAACCAACGGGCAAGTTATAGGTGGCAGCAACGCTGTGCTCAAAGCGCATTTTCACATTGCCTTCATCATCACAAACGGAGATGGAGGGACGGTAGTTGGTGGTACGGTATTCAATAATGGTTTGAGTGGTTTGGCGTGTGATATCGTCCATTTTTTCTTGAACGGTTTTGCCTTCGATGATATCTGCAAAACGCACAATACCGCCCACTTCTGCCACAAATGGTTCGTTAAACGGATCCCAGTCGGCAAGCAAAGTACCTTGGGAAATCTCTTGACCATGTTCCACAAGCAAGTGTGAACCATTGGGCAAGGTGTATTTTTCACGCTCTCTGCCTTGAGCATCCACAATGGAGAGCTGACCACTTTTGCCAAGTACAATAATTTGATTTTCACGATTTCGTACTGAGCGTACCCTTGAAAGGATAACACGCCCTGAATTTTGAGACTCAAATTTATTTTTTTCAATGGTACTTGATGCCGTTCCGCCGATGTGGAAGGTACGCATGGTAAGCTGTGTACCGGGTTCTCCAATGGATTGAGCGGCAATGATGCCCACCGTTTCACCAATATTTACCAAATGCCCACGTGCAAGGTCACGTCCATAACAGAATGAGCAAATACCCCTTTCGGCCTGACAGGTGAGTGCAGAGCGCACGCTCACGGAGTTTATGCCTTTTTCTTCAAGGATTTTGCAATTTTCCTCATCAAGTAAGGTGTTTTCCGGAAGCAAAATGATGTTGTGATCTTCGGGGTCTTCCACAGCATGTAAGAGCACACGTCCGAGAACACGTTCGGTCAGTGAAGTTTTTACTTCACCGCCTTCTTTTACGGCCATGCGTTCGATGCCGTCCACGGTTCTACAATCATGTTCGGAAACAATAACATCTTGTACCACGTCCACCAAGCGTCTTGTGAGATAACCGGAGTTGGCTGTCTTCAAAGCCGTGTCGGCAAGACCTTTACGAGCACCGTGGGTGGAGTTAAAGTATTGC
>CAYJHV010000286.1:1849-2718 GCA_964369825.1 uncultured Desulfovibrionaceae bacterium
AACGGTAAGCCCTTCACGGAAGCTGGAAGTAATGGGTGTTTCGATGATTTCACCTGAAGGCTTGGCCATCAATCCACGCATACCGGCAAGCTGACGCATCTGGTCTTGGTTACCGCGAGCACCGGAATTGGACATCATGAAAATGGGGTTAAAGCTTTGATTTTCTTTCGTTTCGCCCGTTTTCTCATTTGTTAACACGTCAAAAGAAATTTCTCTGATCATTTCTTGAGCAATATCTTGCGTGGCCTTGGTCCAAACGTCTACAACCTTGTTGTATTTTTCCGTTCTGGTAATGATACCGTCACGATATTGCGACTCAATTCCATCCACTTCGTTTTGTGAGGAGAATAAAATATCCTTTTTCTTCTTGGGAATGGTTAAGTCCTTGACTCCGATGGTAATACCTGCACGAGTTGCGTATTCATAGCCTAAATCTTTGAGCTTATCGCATAAGATAACGGTGGCTTTGATGCCGGCGTCTCGATAGGCAGAACCCACAAGGAAGGCAATATTTTTCTTGGTAAGCACACAGTTTACCAATTTAAAAGGCAATGCTTTGGGCAAAATTTCCCGTACCAAAATACGTCCGGGTGTTGTGTCCACAAGTTTTTCGCCTGTCCCTTCGCCTTCATCCATGCGCACCTTTATGCTGGCATGAATGGAAACTTCACCGGCATCAAAGGCGGCAATGACTTCCCAAGGGGCGCAAAAGACCATGCCTTCGCCTTTTTCAAAGGAACGCTCCACGGTCATATAGTACAGACCAAGCACAATATCCTGTGAAGGTACAATAACCGGAGTTCCGTTGGCAGGCGAAAGAATGTTGTTGGTACTCATCATAAGTACGCGGCATTCAATCTGCGCTTCAA
>CAYJHV010000287.1:0-2715 GCA_964369825.1 uncultured Desulfovibrionaceae bacterium
GCAAATTTCTTTCGAAAAATTACCTTTCATTAAGTACGTTTGGTCAAAGGATTTTAAAATCGTAGATTATAGTGATGAAGTTATTGCATTTTTTCACTTAAAAGATAAGAGTGAATTTTGTGAGAAGTTTTTTGAACTTAGTCCGGTAGTGCAGCTGGGGAAAAAATCTGAAGACCTCATGAAAGAATATGTGCATAAAGCTTTTGATAGTGATTTTTGTAAATTTAAATGGCTACATAAAGATAGCAACGGTAAAATTCTGCCTTGTGAAGTCACCTTGGTACGAGGAATTCATGAAGGCAATGATTGTGTGTTTGCCTATACCCAAGACCTTTCCCTTGCCAGTGACCATGTGCAAGAATTTGCTAAAGTTCAAGAAAGCTTACGCACCATGATTGATGCTGCTCCCATGGCCATTACTCTATGGGATACAAGCTTTACCTTACGTGATGCCAATGCAGAGTGCGCTCGTCTTTTCGGTTTTACCGATCGTGTGGAATTTTTGAATAACTTTGGTAAAATCATTCCTAAATTTCAAGAAAATGGTGAAAAATCCTTTGCCGTGATGGAAGTCATCATGGATACGGGTTTTAAAAAAGGCTATCACCGTGCCGAGTTTTCATTACATCATAGCAAAACACAGGATCTTCTTGATTTAGAGATTACTTTAGTGCGCCAAAATATTTGGAATGAAGAAGTCATTGTTGCCTATATGCGCGATACTACCGAAATTAAAAATAGAATTAAACAAATGCAACATACGGAAGAACGTATTCAAACCATTTTGGATATCACTCCGCTTGGTATAAATGTTTGGGATCAAACATTTAACCTCATTGAATGCAATGATGCCATCGTGAAAATGTATGGTTTTGACGATAAAGAAAACTACCTTGCCGCACGTTATAGAGTCATTCCTCGCCTGCAACCGGACGGAACCTCAACCATTCCCTTAGCCAGAGGCGCCATTCAACAAGCCTTTGATACCGGGCATTCCGCTTTGGAAATAATCACTTATGATATTCACAATAATCCTATCCCCGTAGAAACCATTTCAAAACGAGCACACATTCAAGGGCAAGACGTGGTCATTTCCTATGTGCGTGATTTACGTGATTTAAAATCCATGCTGGCAGAAATTCATACGGTGGAACAAGAATTGCGCACTGCACGAGATATTGCAGAAAAAAGTGCCAGAGCAAAAAGCGAATTCTTGGGCAATATGAGTCACGAAATTCGTACACCTTTAAACGGTGTCCTTGGGCTTTTACATGTACTTGGAACCACAAATTTACAAGCACAACAAAAAGAATATGTAAATAAAAGTATTTACTCTGCCGATAAATTACTTGGTGTTGTGAATAATATTTTAGATTTTTCCAAAATTGATGCCGGTACCTTTGAGATGCACTCTGAACCCTTTACCCTCAATGATATCATTGATGAAATTAAATTGGTTTATGAACCGCAAATTACCCAAAAAAATCTCGTTTTCAACGTTTTTGTCAATGACCCCTATGAAAAAACTTTGTATGGGGATGCCGCAAGACTGAAGCAAGTTTTTTTCAACGTGCTTAATAATGCCATACGCTTTACCGAGGAAGGTTTTATCACCTTAAATGTAAGTTGTACCGAAGAAAACAAAGAAAATGTGCAATATCTTTTCTCTGTGGAAGATAGCGGTGCAGGCATGACCAAGGCTCAAAGCCTCAAAGTATTTACTCCTTTCACACAAGCAGACACTTCCCTAACTCGTAAGCATGGCGGCACAGGACTTGGTCTTGCCATTTCTCGAAATATTGCCAAATTAATGCATGGTGATATGTGGTTAAAAACAGCTAAGGGCAAAGGAAGTACTTTGTATTTTTCTGCTGTATTTGACCGTGGGGCGGAAAATGTCAGTCCTGTTGAGTGTGCTTTGGTCGAAAGCAGATTACCGACACATGCCGATGAATACAGTTCGACACCACAAGAAAACGTGGTAAATACCGGGAAAATTATTTTATTTGCCGAAGACAATGAAATAAATCAGCTTATTACCATTGAACTACTTAAAAATAAAGGTTATACGGTACATATTGCCAACAACGGCAAAGAAGCTGTGGAAATGGTAAAAAAAGGCAATTATGATATGGTACTTATGGACATTCAAATGCCTATTATGGATGGCTTTGCCGCCACCGCAAAAATTCGTAGCCTGAAAAAATTTGCTGACCTACCTATAGTTGCCATGTCTGCCCATGCCATGCATGGGGACAAAGAAATCAGCTTGCAAAATGGAATGAATGATCATCTTTCCAAGCCCATTCTTCCATCTCTTCTTTATGAATCTGTGGAAAAGTGGACACAGAAAAAATAAGTTTTTAATATAATATGTTATGGGGGAAACTTTTGCTTGCGCCAAAAAATTTTCCCCCAAACCCGTGTTACTCTCGATTTGCGTAAAGCTCGCTAACGCCTTCGGCGCCCTTTGGGATCGGTCTTTCAAAATGCGCTTTCCGCTTTTTTCTACGAAAAAAAGCTTCATAATTTCTTATAGTATTTTAAACTGACATTACTAATTTCAATTGGAATTATTATATAAAGACCTCTGCGCAATTCATTGCGCAAGGTCTTTAGAGCGTTGACGTCAGTCAATGCGACCGAAAATCAAGAATAGGCGGAGCTTTGCGTTGCTCTCGATTCCCGTAAAGCTCGAAGACTTGCTTAACGGGA
>CAYJHV010000288.1:0-264 GCA_964369825.1 uncultured Desulfovibrionaceae bacterium
AATTCACCTTCCAATCCTACCGGCATTATAATGGATAAAGAGCGTATGCAAGCTCTTGCCCATATTGCCGACGGCGTGGGTTTATCGGCAAAACAAAATGCTCCCTTAATTTTTTCCGATGAAATTTATCACGGTTTGCATTATGAAGGGCACATGCACAGTATTTTGGAATTTACCAAGAATGCCGTGGTTAATAATGGCTTTTCCAAAGCTTTTGCCATGACCGGTTGGCGTGTTGGTTATCTTATTGTACCGGAATGGTGC
>CAYJHV010000288.1:274-2713 GCA_964369825.1 uncultured Desulfovibrionaceae bacterium
ATGGTGCGTTGATGCACTCATTGCTTTTATGCAACGCTTCTTACTTTCCACCAATACCGTAGCGCAAGTGGCCGCTATACACGCTTTAAAACATGCTACGCATCAAACTGAACTTATGAAAAATATTTATAATGAAAGACGTTTGTATGTTTTGAAAGCCTTACGTGAACTTGGCTTTGCTATTCCGGTTGAACCGCTGGGGGCTTTTTATTTGCTCTTCAATGCACGCCACTTGGCCAAGAAATTTAACGGTTCTTCTGTGAAGCTTGCCTATGATATTTTAGAAAAAGCGCATGTGGGCATCACTCCCGGCAGTGAATTTGGTTCACAAGCCGAAGGATTTTTACGCATTTCCTATGCCACCAGTATGGAGCATTTACAAGAAGGTATGCGCAGACTGGGTGAATACATTAAAACATATCACATCGAATAATTTTTGTGTGGAGGGGATTGTTTCACCTTCCCCTCCCCCAGAAAAATCTGAAATTAGAATCACGTAGCCGGTACCAAGGTAAGTAAGGTTATCTCGGACGCAGCGCCTATGCGTACCGCAGGTCCCCAGTAGCCTGTGCCTCGGCTGACATAAAGATGTGTATTTTCAACCTTATAAAGACCATGTACATAGGGTTGCACAAAATCTATGACATAATTCCATGGAAAAAACTGTCCACCGTGGGTATGTCCGGAAATTTGCAGGTCATAGTCAACGTCAACAGCTTTGTAAATGCTTTGCGGTTGATGTGAAAGTAAGATCTTAATGTCGCCTTGCCTGCTTCCGGCTTGCGCCGCTACTGGATCGGACTTTTCTCCGGTAAATTGAAATGCTTGTAAGTCAGGTACACCGCACATGAGCAATCTATGTGCGCCACGTTCAATGCTGCGATGCTCATTGTGCAGATTAATCAAATCAAGGCGTGCCACTTCGGCAAGCCATTGTTGCACATTGGTATAGTATTCATGATTTCCGGTGACAAAATATTTCCCTTCCTTGGCTTTGAGCGCACGTAAAGGCTCTGTATGCGTTTGCACATGTTTCACGTGGCTGTCTGACAAATCACCTGTAATAACAATAACATCAGGCGTATAGGAATTCACTGTTTGTACAATTTTTTCCATTCGTGTCACCGGCAATGGTTTATTAATGTGCAAATCAGTAAGTTGTACTATACTAAAGCCATGAAAATTTTTCGGAAGATTTTTTATGGGTACACGAATATGCTTGGTTTGCGGTAAACTTAATGCTTCATGCGCCCCAAAAAGCACCATACCGGCAGCAGTTGAAGCAATGCCTGCGCTGATGGAATTTTGCATAAATATCCGCCGACTCTTATTTTCTAGCTCAGCGGACGTGGCGATGGAGGCAGAAGGTAGGTTGGGAAAAAATTTTTTATAAAGCCACTTACTACCTAAAAAAAGGTCATACATAAATGAGAAAGTAAAAAGTGTGGAAAGCAAACCCAACAAAATATAGCTTATGAATAAAGCCACATCAAGCCACAATGGTGAAGTGCCTTCAAAAGAATTGGTGCGTATATACATGTTTAAAGGCACATTGAGCAAAGGCAAGCATATGAAAATCCACGCCAAAACCTTCCTTTTTCCTCGTAATGACGTACGAGGTATAAGCCTAAAGCCGCAGTAAAGCACAGCTACAAGCAAAACCAAAACCATGATAAATAAAAATATGGGCATAGATCTAATAATTTAAAGTATGTTTATAGTGAGTATAGTGCTCAGTATCCAAACGTACAAAACGTACTTTCTTTGGAGTACCATAGGGAGTGCTGCCCAGAATATATTTAAATGCATCATCGACCACGGTAAATGTTCTGTCCTTAGGATTATGCTCATTGCCGTGCCAAAATCTATTGTGCTCAAGATTTTGTGCATAAATAAATATATCTTTATGGCGAGTATTTAAGCGAAGAGTTCGCTGTCCTTGTGCGGGAATGTCCCACCAGCCTTCCACAACCCACCCGGCATTCATGTCTTTATAAGCAACGGCCAAGGAAACCGGATAATATATGGTGCTGACAATGGTTAAATTTTTTTGTGCTAAGGCAAAACCGGGGACAGTACCTAAAATCAGCAAAAAGCATAAAAAAAAGGCATACATTTTTTGCATATTTTCACCTCTCACTCTTACCTTGTTTCGTTTAAAAGTTAATGTTTAAACTTTAAAATTCTGTGGTTAAAAGTAGTTCTTAAGTGAGTAGTGGGTAGTGGATAGTTATGGTAGGCGCTTTGCGCACAAAAAAAGATAATTACTCTGTAAAACCTCTAATATTACAGTTGATTCTTTATTATTCTGTCTGCGAAGCACCTACAGCCACTAACCACTATTCATATGGGCAAAACCCTTGTATGGCACTTACTCACCTAAAGTATTGCGCAAAATACCAATATGCTCTATCTCAAGTTCCATCACATCGCCACCTC
>CAYJHV010000289.1:0-2709 GCA_964369825.1 uncultured Desulfovibrionaceae bacterium
GGTACAAGGTCAAGCCCGGCTTTTTTTGCCTCAAGGCTGTAAGTATTTTGAGTTAAACGCAAAGCATTGAGCGGTTGCACGGCAATGGCAGGAATACGTACAGGGCAATGTCTTTCGCAAAAGCCACAGCCAAAGCATTTATGTTGTGTAATAATGGGAACAGGTACCTTGCTGTTTCCGTGTGGTTTTACTTGTACCGCACCATAGGCACAAACCTCTTGACATACCACGCAACTTCGTCCCTCAGCCCATGCCAAACAAAGCTCAGGATAAACCACGGCGGTACCGATTTTCGCCATTCTTTTGTCTGCCAAAGGCATTGATACAATGGCACCGGTGGGGCAAACCCTTGTACACGCATTACATTCAGGCTCACAAGGACCGATTCTGGACATGAGCAAGGGACTAAACAAACCCTCAAGACCGCTTTTGCCAAAATCCGGCTGTAATCCATTGGTGGGGCAAGCCTTCATACATTGACCGCAGCGTATACAGCGTTGTAAAAATTCTGCTTCGGGCATGGCTCCGGGTGGTCGAATGCATCCAAGCTGAGCAAAAGAGGCTTTGGCAGTTTTGGGAAGAAAGGAAGCGGCATTGATGAATCCAAGTCCTGCCAAGGCAGTGCCGGTGCCGGCAGCCAACAAAAAAGCACGACGTGCCGGCAAAGTTAAACTTTCCTCAGTGTTTGAAGCAGGTAAAGGTTTGGATTTTATATTTTTGTGCTTACTGTCTGTGCAAGAGAAATGTACGCCTTTCACAGGGCAAATATGCACACAATTTCTACAGCTTATGCATTCACTGTGTTGGCATGTATGGCCTTCGGGATGAATGGCACCTGCCGGACAGACCGTTACGCATTTGCCGCATTGAATGCAAGTATGCACTCGCCTTCGCCATAAAGGACGCCATGAAAGGAAAGCTAAAATGGCACCTGCCGGACACAAATAACGACACCAAAAGCGTGGACGTATCCTTTCAAGCATAAAAAGGATTATAAAAAATCCTGCCACAAAATAGACCGTATGGAAAATTCGAGAGTTTATTTGAGTATAGGCAAAAAAGTTCAGCTCTTGCATGTTCAGTGCTTCCAATAAAGAGCGCACACTATTTAAGCCTAAATCGCCCAACAAAAGTACCATGGGATGAATGAGTAAGGCATAAAAACGAGTGATCAAAGCTATGGGGGATGCCCAAAAAATTTGATTGATGCCCAAAAAAGCTGCCACTCCCAAAACCGTCAAGATGAAAAATTTGCTGTGCCGCATATAAAAGGGGACAACTATTTTCCAAGGTTTTGTTTGAAAAAGTGTACGAGAAATATCCAGCGTTGTGCCCATGGGACAGATATAAGCACAAAAAATTCGCCCCATTATGAGGGTAGCTAAGAGTACAATTAACCCTGCTAGCAAAGGTACAACAACATCTCGTACCATGAAAGGCATAAAAGTTGCCACCAATGGATCCAAACGTAAAAACAAATCTACCGGTACAATAGATTGCCCTAGTGGGAAGGCTGTTTGCCAAAGTAAAAAAACAAACAGCCCAAAGGTAAGCGTTTGGATAATCGTACGTATTTTCATATGGTATATTATTGGGATTGCAAGTTAAAGTTACGTCCTGTAATTTTAACTTTTATCGACTGTGGCAAAACAAGTTCCGCCTTGTCTCCACAATGCTCAGCATTTTGTGCGCAACGTCCTGTTGCGCATTTTAATTCCAAGTATCAAATTAACGCAATTTGAGCTTAAATTGGAATTAAACAGTCAGCTCGGCAATACGCATATTTTCTATGTCCATGCGCCCAAGACCACGTTCATGCGCAAGACGAATATGTGCCACTTGGCGAGGCTGCACTTTTTGGTCATACCACGTATAACGGGTAACAGCCGTAGCATCGGCCGCCACCGCATCGCCGCTGGCAATAACTTCACCGGGTTTAATAACTTTCCCCGGCCCGCTTGGACCGTTGGTGGTCAGCACTCTTGTAGCATCAATAACTGCAAGATGCGGCTTTATTTGCAAATTCATATCAACAATGGAGGTTGCCAAATCATAACGGGAATGCATGGCATAGCGACTGTAAATAAGCCCCATTTGTCCCTTAAGTGAAAGGGAAACACCTGCACTGCTATGACTTTTGGCAACAGGTACAGCAATGAGCACATCAGCTTCAAGAACATCATGCATAAATGCATTTTCATGCATTTCTTTGGCACCGGCAATGGTCTGTGTTTTATAGAATCTTTCGTCCATCAAATGATGGCAAATGCCCTTTTCCACGCTTTCGCACGCTGCCAATATACCTGAACGCTCCAAAGACAACCGAACACTTTGCAAACTATGGTCAAGCACACGTACACTGCCTGCCCCGACTTCTTTGCACATAACCAAAACTTCTCGTAAAACATCAGGGTGGGTTGTGGTGGCACTTTCAACCCCTTGAGCAAAGCTCATATTGGGTTTTATGACTACTTTTTGCCCTTTTTTAACAAAACGAGCCATACCGCCAATGGCTTCTACAGCTGCCCTCGTAGCTTTGGCGGCACTGCCTTTCACAACGCTGATGGTCGGTTCAGCACTTGCCAAAGCCTTTGTGGGCAAAAAAAGTCCGGAGCCGGCTAGGCATGAATTGGCTGTTACAAAAGCAAGAGCCTGTAATTTTCGTTTCAGAAAAGTTCTTCGATCCATAATATACTCCTTTGCTGTATC
>CAYJHV010000290.1:0-2707 GCA_964369825.1 uncultured Desulfovibrionaceae bacterium
CTATTTTTATTAAGAAAGCGTTGACTGTATACACATTATAACGCACAGAGAAGATAAGGGGGGGCCGAGAAGAGTGGCAATAAGCATATCTTCATAAATATTCAATAAATAAGTTATTACTTTTAAATTAAATTTTTGCGTAATAATTAATTCTATTATTTATGAAGTATGCCCTTTAGCTTAAGACCTCCGAGTCTTTATTGTTACTTTCCTCGGAATCCCCTTTTGTTTTTTGAAAGGAAAAAAATTATGCAAGATATTTTTAAGCCAACTCGCCTCAGCGCACTCATTGGCGGAAAAGAAGTTATTTTTGAAACAGGTCGCCTTGCCAATCAAGCCCACGGAGCCGTTTGGATTCAATGCGGCGGTACGGTGGTACTTGTTACGGTTTGTGCTCAAGCTCTGGAACAAGAGAAAGGATTTTTTCCGCTTACAGTGGAATACACCGAAAAAATGTACGCCGCCGGACGTATTCCCGGTAATTTTTTCAGACGTGAAATCGGTCGCCCCTCACAAAGAGAAACCCTTGTTTCAAGGCTTATCGACCGTCCCATTCGCCCCCTTTTTCCCAAGGGCTTAAAGCAAGATGTGCAAGTTTTGGCCACGGTCATCTCTGCCGATCAAGAAAATGAATCGGACGTACTGGCTCTTTCCGGCGCATCTGCCGCCGTTCTTATTTCGCATTTGCCCTTCGACGGTCCCGTTGCCGGTGGTCGCATTGGTCGCATAGACGGAAAATTCATTCTCAACCCCACTTTTGCCCAACAAGAACAAAGCGACTTGGACATAGTTTTTGCCGCCAGTCGTGATGCCATTACCATGGTTGAAGGTGCCGCTCAATTTTTACCCGAAGATGTGATCATCGAAGCTTTGGAATGGGGACATAAAGAAATTCAACCGCTCATTGATGTGCAATTGAAATTGGCTGAGCTTGTGGGCAAAGCAAAAATTGACTTTACTGCTCACCAAGATGATCAAGCCTTGGTTGCAAAAGTGCACGCTCTTGCCATGGAACATGGTCTTGAAGCTGCCATGCAGGTTCCTGAAAAAATGAGCCGCAAAGAAGCTCGTTCTGCCGTTAAATCCGCTGTTATGGAAGCACTGCTTGCCGACGAAGCCTTTGCAGAACACCCTGAGCTCAAAAATGTAAGTGAAATCATTGCCGACCTTGAGAAAAAAGTGGTGCGTCAACGCATTGTACATGAAGGTAAGCGCATTGACGGACGCGACAGTACCACAGTGCGTCAAATTCAAATCCAAACGTCGTTGTTGCCTCGTACCCACGGTTCCGCCTTATTTGCCCGTGGCGAAACAAAGTCCTTGGTGGTGGCAACCCTTGGTTCCTCCGGCGACGAAGAACGTACCGATTCTCTAACCGGAGATAAAACTAATCGCTTCCTCTTACATTATAATTTTGCGCCCTACTCCGTCGGTGAAGTAAAGCCTGTACGTGTTTCTCGCCGTGAAATCGGTCATGGTGCCTTGGCGGAAAAAGCCCTGCGCCCCATTCTTCCCAAAGGTGAATCCTTTCCCTTTACCATTCGTGTCGTCTCCGAAACCCTTGAATCCAATGGTTCATCTTCCATGGCTGCCGTTTGCGGCGGTTCCCTTTCGCTCATGGATGCCGGCGTACCGGTAAAAGCACCCGTTGCCGGTGTTGCCATGGGACTTATCCACGAAGATAATCAATTTATTGTACTTACCGATATTCTTGGCGATGAAGATGCCCTTGGCGATATGGATTTCAAAATTGCCGGTACCGAAGACGGCGTCACCGCTGTGCAAATGGATATTAAAATTACCGGTATTACCACGGAAGTTATGGCAAAAGCCATGGAACAAGCCCGTAATGCCAGAGTACACATCCTTGGTGAAATGAGCAAAGCACTTGAAGCTCCACGTGAAGAACTTTCTCGCTATGCACCGCAACACGCTGAAATTTTTGTTAACCCGGACATTATCCGCTTGATTATAGGTCCCGGCGGTAAAAACATTAAAGCCATCACCGCTGCCACCGGCGCATCCATTGACATTGATGACAGCGGACGTATTTCCGTTTTTGCACCCACAGCCGATGCCATGGCCATAGCCAAAGAAATGGTACAGTATTATGACCAACGTCCTGATATTGGCAAAAATTACACCGGTAAAGTGCGTAAAATCCTTGAAATTGGTTGCATAGTGGAAATTTTACCCAACGTTGAAGCCCTCGTTCACGTCTCACAGCTTGATACCGCTCGTGTGAACCAACCCGGCGATGTGGCTCGCTTGGGCGAAGATATGGTGGTTAAAGTTATTGAAGTGAATGGCGATCGCATTCGTGCCAGCCGCAAAGCCGTCTTGCTTGAAGCTGAAGGTATTGAATGGACTGCCGAAAGCACAGCCAGACCACCACGTGGCGATAAAGGCGGACGTGGTGACAGAGGCGACAGAGGCGATAGAAATGATAGGGGCGAACGTCGTGGACGTGGCGACAGAAATCGCAACTAATTTTTGCCTTGTCTAAAAATACTTGTTGACTACTGCTTTGGTTACATTGTTAAATGTCATGTTCTGTCTCTCCCGACACTTCGTGCCCCCCTCTAAGCAAGTCATTTCAGCAAAAAAATGACCCTATCTTGACTTGACAAAATTCAAGATAGGGCTAAATATAAGGAAAGGGTGAAGCTGTGAACTCCACCCTAAATTGTGGGACAACCCCCGTAAT
>CAYJHV010000291.1:0-2679 GCA_964369825.1 uncultured Desulfovibrionaceae bacterium
TGTTTCCGGCAAAATATAATCAAATCGACAGCATATGATGGTATGTGGTTTAAAAGCTAAGGTTTTGTCAAGTATGGCTTGCTTGGCGGTTTTGGGAAGTAATTGTGTGAAATGCAGATTGTATTTTTTTTGTAACCCATTAAATGTCAGTAGGGCAGGGCTTGTTGTATCTTCAATGTGTCTTTGAGCATCAATGAGAGGAAAAAAATGTTTTTGGATAAAGTCTTTTTCGTACCAGATTTTTGTATCCGCATAAATATTGCCACGTTCGTTTTTGAGTTCGTAGTTTGATTGCATCACACGTATATCATGTTTCTCACTGAGGCGTGATAATAGATAATTTAAATTCAAGCATGAATTTAAGTCAGAAGATGCTAGGAGTAAGATGCGCATATTATGTTTATAAACCTATTGCTTGGTTTTAAGTCGAACTGTGGGGTGCGGTTTCATTGCTACTGCTTATGGCAAAAATGAGAACTCCCGCAAAGATGCCCACACTTAAGGGGATAAGTGCCGAGAGTCCTTGTAAAAGAAGGACACTACATAGCATAGGACCAATAATTTGCCCTGAACGTTCGCACATTCGATATACACTACTGGTAATAACTTTATCAGTGTTTTTCATGCTTGGCAAGGCCAGTATGTATTCGAGCATACTTGAAGACAGTAAGCATTGTGAAATGCCCACTAAAAACACAGCCAAAATGAAACCTGTATAGTTTGGAATGATAATGGCGCTCAGTATGGATGCTCCGGACGTTAAGCCAAGCAGAAGCACAAAAAACCGTTGTGATTGATATTTATTGGCAAACTTAGCCAGCATGGGACCTAAAAATACAAAGCATAATCCATAGAGCATGAAAAGGCGTCCAATTTCAGCTTGGCTTACCTCCATGCTTTTCAGACTTGTGGGGATGACAAAGTACAAAAAACCGGTGAGCACCATTCCGGCAGGAAGCCCCACCAAAAGGGACGGTATTAAAAAGGATGGATGTACGTAGGAACGCCACAAAAATCGTTCTTTGTGTGTGTTAAGTGTCGTGGTGTGGTCGTTTTTATTCATTATGAGACGAGATATGAGTAATACTGCCAAGCAAATAATGCAGGCACTTAAAATCAAAAAGATCGTAGAGCATTCCGCCGCCGGCACTGCCGCAGATGGAACCGGCAAAGAGTGCTGCATATACACCGGAAAGACCGCTCAGGCGTTGATGTGTGTTTTCAACAACACAAAACTGTGCGGACATGAGAATTAAGCCCATACTAAAGCCGGAAAAAGCTCTGGCTATGATAAACAGAGTTACATCAAAAGATAAATAGGCTATAATTGCTCCGATAATGGCAGATAAAGAGCTCAAGTAGAGTAGATTTTTCCAGCCCAGTCGGCGATTTAAGAATCCGGAAACAACGACGGCCAAAGTGGCAAAAGAGGCTTCTATGGAAATGGGTAATGAGCGTTGTAAAGATAAAGGTAAAAAATTTGATGGTAATTCACTTGCCACCAAGGGGATAAAAGACATGACAAGGTCATAAGCGCAGAAAAAAATAAAGAGCGCAGCTTCCAGTAAAAACTTTTGCTTTTCCCAAACAGCGTCTTTAGGGTTATTTTTATGATGCTCGACGTTGATGGTATTATTTTCGAGTAAATAATTTTTACTGCTTAAGCTTGCGACTGCAAATGCGGTGAGTTGCCAAAGTAAAATAAGAGAAATGACGATGGACGTTGCTTGGTCAAGTACCATGTTTTGAATAATTTTTTCACGATATTGTGTATTTAAAAACACTTGAATTTCTGCAATTTGCGCACGAGGTGTATGCAAGTTTTGCCAATAGGTATAAACCGGCACAGTGATCGACATGCTTTCGCCTTCATTGCCCACGGTTGCCAAAATCTTTTGCCCCACGCTTACTTTCATTCCGCCAAGAGTGGGGCTGTCAGTGAGCATATTCTGCATATGCTCTTCTAATCCCTGTAAATTATGGATGTTTACTTTTTTATTTTTAAGTATTTCCAAATTGCTTGCCAAGAATTTACCGGAAATTTCAGCAGAAAATTCCGTGGAGGCAGTGAGTCTTTTATTAAAATTATAGATGGTGACCATGGCAAAAAATATTTGAGAACCGGCAATGAAAATAAAAAAGATATGGTTCAAGGCACGGCGTAATTTTGCTGTATCTTGTATGCTCTCATAGGCATAAGCAAACCAGCCAAGCTGAGCAAAACATGCCATAAGCAAAAGCACACCAATGAGCAAGAGCATATTTTCTAAGTAGTTTTCATAAGGATCCTGTAATACTTGCCGGTCAACACTGACCACAAGATAGCCTGTAAGCCGGTCAGAAAAATTTCTGAGTGGTAAAATTCGATGGTAATCATGTAAAAATTTCCACTCTGTTTGGGTAACATTTTCTAGATCATTCTGAAGGTTTTGCAAGGTAAAAGTAGGTTTTTTTAAACTTTCTACCACTTTCCCCTCTGGAGTAAGAACGGTAATATTGTTTACTCCATAGCTTAAGGTTTGTACATGCTTTAGCTGTGCGTCAAGCCCCACAAAACCTGTCAATGGGCGACCGAAATCAAGACCACGCTCAATGGTCTCTTGAAGTTGTAATGCCACACTGTCATAACCCTTTAAGATAGCTTCCGAACTATAGCGATACAAGGTATTGCTTGAAAGT
>CAYJHV010000292.1:0-2677 GCA_964369825.1 uncultured Desulfovibrionaceae bacterium
CTGACCACCAAAAAATTCTTGACTTCTTGCAAGACTACTACAAGAAGAATGGTATTGCTCCTATGGTGCGTATCCTCTCCAAGAATACCGGTTACAAATTAAAAGAAGTTTATGAACTCTTCCCTTCAGGTCCTGGTAAGGGCGCATGTAAGATGGCAGGTCTTCCTAAACCTACCGGTTGCGTATAATCCTGATTATAAAGCAATTTTGAGCGGAGCTTTCTTGCCGAAGGTTCCGCTTTTTTTATTATTTTTGAGTCTACGTTATGACGATAAAGATACTCTCATAGAAAATTTTATTTTAAGGAAAATTGTGCATATTGTCCTTTTTGAGCCTGAAATCCCACAGAATACCGGTAATATAGTACGACTTTGTGCGGTGACGGGCGTAAATTTACATCTTATAAAACCACTTGGATTTTCCGTTGAGGATAGATATTTAAAGCGAGCCGGTCTTGACTATTGGGAACATGCCAAGGTATGTATTTGGGATAACTTTAAAAGCTATGTGTCCGATGCCGGAAGAGGTAAAAGGCTTGTGATGACTTCTTCCAAGGGCGGGGATCCCTTGCATCATTTTGCTTTCAGTCACGATGACAGCTTTATTTTTGGGCCGGAAACACGTGGTTTGCCACAAGATATTTTGGAACAAAAAGATATTGGTTTGCGAATACCCATGCGTCCGCACATGCGCTCACTCAACCTTGCCACCGCTGCAGGTATCGTGCTCTATGGTGCTTTGGGACAGTGTGGTTGTTTGGATGCTTGGATATAAGCATTGTTGTGCAACAATAAAAGGAGAAAATTTTATGGACATGCTTTGTGCCGTATTAGTTGTACTGTTGGCTTTTTGCCTAGACTATTGCCTTGGGAATAAAAAAGGTATTTCACGCTGTCCCATGTGCTGTGTGCGTACTTTGGTGAAAAAATTTCAACGCCTAGGATATTGGCTCATTTCAAAAAATAAAGGACAAGAGGATAATGCCGCAGACCAAAAAGCCATCGGTGTTTTTTGTATGGTCATTGTGACCGCCATTGTGGCATGTATTTTGTCATTATTAACAAAAATTCCCTTTATTGGCTATGTTTTCTTTATATATTTTACATATCTTGGTTTTAACACCGGATCTTTGCTCAAGGGGCATAAAAAAGTTTTTCATGAAGTGGAACATTCCGGACGTGGAGAAGCGCAATATGCATTGGCACGTATTGTTGATTATGAAACAACAAATTTAGATAAAGATTCCATGCTCACTGTTTTGGCGGAAAGATTGGCAAAAAATGTTCCCGCAGCCATTGTTGCACCACTTTTTTGGTTCATGCTAGGACTTTTAAGCAGTCCTGCTTGTGCTCTTACTTTGTTATGGCTGTATAACATTGTGTGCATTGCCGAAGAAGTGTGGGAGCCAAAGTTTGGAGCCTCCAAAGTAAAATGTGTTTTAACGTATATCCCTGCATGGATAGCCGTTTTCTTGATGTGGTTAATGAATTTTTTCACCCAAAGTCATTATGCCCAAGGTGGCACATGGCCGGGATTTTGTACCATTGCAAAGCAGGCCAAGAGCGTTAAGGATGTAAACGGCGGTCGCAGCATGGCAGCACTAGCTTGGCTTATGAATGCCGGGCTGTGGAAACCCATAGCCTCTTTGCAGGAAACTCAAGAAAGAATATGTCTTGGCGGCAAAGAATGTCGTCCTTGGACAGCCAAAAAACTTCTTGCGTTGGCAAAATTTGTACGCCTTATTGCCTTTGCCAATGTTATTTTCCTATTGGTATTATGGTATATTTTTGTGTAACTTAAGCGAAATAATACATTGTAAATTTCATGACAACAGCTTCAGGGCGCTATCTTATTCCAAAGCTTGATGTTCCTTTGTGCGGTGTTGCCTTGCACCGCACAGAACAAAATATCAAAGGAAGCATTTTTCTGTGTTCCACCGGACATGCCGATTCTGTGGAAAAGGCAAGAACCTTTGTTGATTACATAAAACAAGAATTTTCCGATGCTACCCATAATTGTTGGGCTTTTGCGGTAGGTCCGCCCAAGGATACGGCAAGAGTGGGGTTTTCCGACGATGGAGAGCCACACGGAACAGCCGGACGCCCCATGCTTACCGTGTTGCACCATAGCGGCATCGGAGAGCTGGTAAGCGTGGTGACTCGTTATTTTGGCGGTACAAAATTGGGTACCGGCGGTCTCGTTCGAGCCTATCAAGGGGCAGTACAAGAAAATCTGCTCAGCCTTCCCACTTGTGAACGCATTGAGCCTGCACTGGTCAACATTACTTTAGAATATACACATATTGAAAATATACGTCGATTATTACCGCAATTTGAAGCCAAAATCCTACAAGAAAATTTTGCCGTTGATGCCACCTTTCAAATTTATTTACCCAAAGAGCATGTACCAAGTCTTGAAAATGCTTTGTTAGACTTAACAGACGGCAATGTTCTTGTGGATATTCAAGATGTTACTTAAATGAAGCAAATGCCACCTATTCACCCCACGATAAATCCTCTTTCTCCAAGCGTTTTAGATGCATGGCTTGAAAAAAAATTACCTCAATATTCTGAAATGTCTTGTTCCGGCTTTCCGGAGCGTCTTTATAAAACACAATGGCAACGCTTTTGTCAAACTCTCAGTCATGCCAAGCAAAATTCTTCTTTTTATGCTCAAA
>CAYJHV010000293.1:0-2672 GCA_964369825.1 uncultured Desulfovibrionaceae bacterium
AGGGGGTCCGGGGGAAGAACCTTTTGTTCACAAAAGGTTTTCCCCCGGAAAAAATTATGAAATAAAATAAATAAAATAAATAAAGTAAAATAAAACAATTAAACATATCTCTAATGAAAAATTTCTACCTTATGACACTTTCTTACTACCTTACTAGGTATTATCATTTTTTTAAAGCTATTGACATTAACAGCTTCAATTGATAGCCTCCTCTAACTTTAAAAGGTGGTTTTTTATGTCTTTGGCTGAACAATGTATGAAGAGTTTTCCTGTGGAAAAAGCCGTGGGAAGTATTTTGTGTCACGATATTACAGAAATTGTGGTGGGCGGTAATAAAGGTCCCATTTTCAAAAAAGGGCATATTATCACCGCCGATGATGTTCCCGTATTGCTAAGAGTAGGTAAAGAAAATATTTATGTCTACGAGGCCATTGACGGCATTTTACATGAAAATGATGCTGCAGAACGTATTGCCACTGCCATTAGCGGAAAAAATATTGCCTTCTCAGGCATATCCGAAGGACGCATAAATTTTCTGTCCACCTGTCACGGTCTTGTACGCATTAACGCACAAAAGCTCATGGAAATAAATTGTTTGAATGAAATTTCCGTGGCTACCATTCACTCTTTACAAGAGGTACAAAAAGGTCAAGCCGTTGGCGGAACACGCATTATTCCATTGCTCATCGAAGAAGACAAAATTACGCATCTTGAAAGCTTGATAGCAGAACCCATTATTAATGTCTTGCCCTTCAAAAAACCTCGTGTGGGCATTGTGACCACCGGCAGTGAAATTTACCACGGACGCATCCAAGATACCTTCGGTCCCATTTTACAAAAGAAGTTTTCCGTATACGATGCCACTTTCTTGGGGCAGGAACTCACCAGCGATGATGTGGAACTCACCGTAAAAGCCATACACTCATTTAAGGAACAAGGGGCAGATATTATAGCCGTTACCGGCGGTATGTCCGTGGATCCCGATGATCGTACCCCGCTCTCCATCCGCAAAAGCGGAGCAGTAATCACTTCTTATGGTGCGCCGGTTTTTCCGGGTGCCATGTTTTTACATGCCAAGCTTGATGACACACATATCTTGGGCGTTCCGGGCTGTGTTATGTATCATCGAGCCAGCATATTTGATATTATTGTCCCACGCCTTTTGGCCGGACTTGAAATTACCAAACAAGATATTGCCATGCTTGGGCATGGCGGCTATTGCGCTTCTTGCAAAAATTGCCAATATCCTGTATGTGCATTCGGTAAAGGTTCATAATAGTCACAAAGCCTTTGATCCTTTTTGGAAAAAGGCTTTTAAGGTACTATGAACATGGAATATTCCATTAAAATTTTACAATAAAACTCTACATGGAGGAGAAGAAAAATGATTTCTAAAAGTCTTGTTGTAAATGGTGTCACCAAAACATTGTTGGTGGACGAAGACGAGAAACTTTCTGATGTATTGCGCGGACGCTTGAATTTACTCAGCGTTAAAGTTGGTTGCGGACAAGGACAATGCGGTGCTTGTTCTGTCATCGTGGACGGCAAAGTAACTCGCTCCTGTATCATCAAAATGGGACGTGTGGCCGACGGTGCTTGTATCACCACTCTTGAAGGTGTCGGCACCAAAGAAAATCTGCATCCTTTGCAACAAGCATGGCTTTTCCATGGCGGCGCACAATGTGGTTTTTGTACCCCCGGCTTCATCGTCTCTGCCAAGGCTTTGCTTGATGCAAACCAAAGCCCCAGCCGTGAAGAAGTTCGTGATTGGTTCCAAAAACATAAAAACGTCTGCCGCTGCACAGGTTATCAACCTCTTGTAGATGCTGTTATGGACGCTGCCGCCGTTATGCGCGGTGAAAAAACCTTTGATGATATAACCTACAAAGTACCTGCCGACGGACGTATTTGGGGCACAGGCTTCACCCGTCCCGGTTCCTTGGCAAAAATCTTGGGTACCGCAGAATTTGGCGCAGACGCTGCCCATCGTATGCCTTTTGGTACCTTGCACCTCGCCATTGCTCAAGCTAAAGTTTCCCATGCCAACATCAAAGGCATTGATACTTCCGAAGCTGAAAAAATGCCCGGCGTATACCGTGTACTCACACACAAAGACGTAAAAGGCAAAAACCGCATCACCGGTTTGATTACCTTCCCCACCAACAAAGGTGACGGTTGGGATCGCCCCATTTTGAACGATACCAAAGTTTTCCAATATGGCGATGCATTGGCTATTGTGTGCGCTGACAGCGAATGCAATGCTCGTGCCGCTGCCGATAAAGTGAAGTTCGATCTTGAACTTTTGCCCGAATACATGAATGCTCACGATGCCATGGATCCCAATGCCATTGAAATCCATCCCGGCACCCCCAACCTGTATTTTGAGCAAGGTCTTGAAAAAGGCGAAGATACTGCCAAATTCTTCAATGACCCCAACATGATTGTGGCAGAAGGTTCTTACTATACCCAGCGTCAACCACACCTTCCCATCGAGCCGGACGTAGGTTATGGTTACATCAATAAAGACGGTCAGTTGGTGCTTCATTCCAAATCCATCGGCTTGCACTTGCACGGTCTTATGATTGCTCCAGGTCTTGGCGTTGAACTTGGCAAAGATCTCGTCATGGTACAAAATACCACCGGCGGTACCTTTGGTTATAAGTTCTCCCCCA
>CAYJHV010000294.1:0-2666 GCA_964369825.1 uncultured Desulfovibrionaceae bacterium
TCTTCAGCTTGTTTGCGAATGAGCTGACTTTTTTCTTTATTTAATTGGGCTTCAATGGCTTCGTCCACAAAATCTTCCACCGGTCTATTAATGGCAGCAAGTTCTCCGGAAGCTTTCATTTTTTCAAGCTCGGCATCACGTAAAACACGGCGTAAAATTTTACCCACCAATGATTTGGGAAGCTCGTCGCAAAATTCCACATATTTTGGGATTTTATAATGAGCAAGGCGTTTACGACAGTGCGCCAAAAGATCTGCTGTGGTGAGTTCCTCGTCACCTTCACGAGCAATCACAAAAGCTTTGAGCACTTCACCTCGAGTGCGATGGGGAATACCGACAACCACCGCCTCGGCAACCAGTGGATGCTCATATAAAACTTCATCAACTTCACGAGGATAAACATTGTAGCCGCCAACGATGACCATATCTTTTTTTCGGTCTGAAATAAAATAATAACCGTCTTCATCATAGTAGGCAATGTCGCCTGTATACAGCCAGCCATCTCGCAAAGTTAAGGCGTTTTCAGCTTCATTATTCCAATAGCCCTGCATCACTTGCGGACCACGTACAATTACTTCGCCAAGTTCGTGTGGACCCAATTGGCGTGTGCCGGTTTCGCTATCCACAATGCGCACTTCGGTTCCCGGCAGCGGAACTCCCACAGAACCTTCTTTTTGTAAACCATAAATGGGATTTGCCGTAATGCAAGGTGATGCTTCCGTTAAGCCAAAACCTTCGGTGACGCAGGCTCCGGAGAGTTTTTTGAAACGAGCCAGCGCCTCCACAGGAAAAGGAGCAGAACCTGAAATACATAATTCTATACACGACAAATCGTAATTGGGGAGATTTTTTTGTTGCATAAGTGAAATATACACCGAAGGGGCTCCCACAAAAAAGTTTGGTCTATACTTATCAATGGTATGCAAAAGATCGTGCGGTGTATAGCGAGGCACGGGAATGGAAGATGCCGCAAATACCGCCGGTAAAAAAACATTGCCCGCCAGACCAAAAATATGAAAGAAGGGGAGAATGGACAAAAAAGAAAATTGCCCGCCCTTGGGAGGATCTGTCAGATATTTTGGTGCACTGTAAACTATGTACCGTAAAATTTGCATTTGACTTGCCAAGTTGGCATGAGTTAGCATGGCAGCTTTGGAAACTCCTGTAGTTCCGCCTGTATACTGCAATAGAGCAAGGCTTTGCTCCGGATTGCCAACCTTGTGCGCATAGCGTGCGGTGGTACGCATACAGCTTGCCCATGTAATAATATTGTCGGCATTATACGGTACATTTGGTGCATTTTTTTCACGCTTTGCCTTCCATGCTTGGAGGTAATTAAGCGGAAAAGCGAGACCGTCGGCAACCTTGGTGACAATGGTCAGGCGAAGTGGAAGCTTGTCATATAAAGGTTCGATTTTTGACCATAAAAGATCAAGAGTTATCAGGATTTGAGCGCCCGAATCAGAAAAATGATGGGTTAATTCCTTCTCCATATACAATGGATTAGTCATAACTGCCACAGCGCCGGCTTTCAAAACTCCCCACACTGCTATCATGGTTTGAGGTAAATTGGGCAGCATGATGGCCACTCTGTCGCCGGATTCAACACCTTTTAAACGCAAAGCAGCGGCAAATATCTCGGCTTCCTTTTTTAATTGTGCATAATTTAAGCGATAATTTTGAAAAATAATGGCTTTTTGCTGAGGATATTCTTCGGCAGCCCTGTCTAAATAGTCCAAAAGACTACAGTCTTCAAATATAATTTCAGGTTCTTTTGATTGTTCAAAATGCCGCCACCAAGGTGATTTTTTTTCAGTTGTGGACATAATCTTCCTAATAAATATAAGATATATTCAGAGACATAAAACTCCGTTAAAGGCATCATAACAAGGAATTTGCACAAGTCAAAACAATTTATTGCTTGTTTGACCGCAAAAAGCTAAAATATGTTTGACTTTATAATTTATATAGCATTGTCGAAAATAAATTGCCAGAAATATGACACAATATAAAAAACAAAGGCTTATTGTGAAATTGTATAATCTACAGAATAGATGAAAAAGCATTTTGATTTTCTAAATACACAATGCACATAAAAATTCTAAAATTTGTAAAAAAAATGTTGACCTTCATGTCTCTTCTGTGTATCTTGCCTCTTGCGCTTTTAAGAAAAACATCGCCGGAACGGGTAAGATGTTTTCACCTCTTAAAAGCAAAGATGAATTGAGTTCATCTTAATGTATTTAACGAATCATTTCGTTAAAGTTGACAAGTGCAGGCGTTACCAAATGCCGAACTAGTCAGCCGTTCCAGCCCACAAGCGGAGCCTCATTGACATATGAGACGTGAATAAAATCACTGAATCATATAAGAGTCGATGACCCAGGGCTGTAAGGTGGGGGATTTTCCCCGTTTGGTGACCTTGTGCGCAAGTATCATTTCTGTGAAACCACAGTTAAGATAGCTACGCAATGGGTTTTATTCCTTAAGGAAATATTAGGGAAGATTGCGTGGCTATGCCTCCAAGTCTCCGCTAAATATACGCTAAGCATTGCTTTGCAAAATCCTTAAATGAACACCAAACTCCTATGTGCCAATAGGTAGGGTAAGGCTTAATCTAGTCTTACGGCTAAAAACTTAGTTTTTAGTGATATGTGAAGGAACCC
>CAYJHV010000295.1:0-2653 GCA_964369825.1 uncultured Desulfovibrionaceae bacterium
AATTTTTTTCAGGTGCATGGCAGCGATGAATTTGGAAACAAAGTGTTCAACAAGCTACTGGGGCGGGTCTATACAAGGGGGGAAAGGGGAACTTTTTCCAGCGCCAAAAAGTTTTCCCCTCCCCTGCACCCCTAGCCCAGAAAAAATGATAAATTTACAACGAGCTGACTAAGGGTAAAAGCCACATTTAATTTTTAATCCTCATAGCGTTTCATAATATTTTCTATTAAATTATGTATTTGAACAAATGCATTCACCACTTCGGGGTCAAAAGCCGTACCGGATTCAGATTTTATAATATCAAGGCTTTTTTCCATGGAAAAGGCATCTTTATAACAACGCTTACTCCTAAGAGCATCATAAACATCGGCAACGGAGACAATGCGTGCTTCTATGGGGATATTTTTTCCTTTTAAGATGGGGCATTCCGGGTCACCGGTATAGCCGGTACCATCAAAACGCTGATGGTGATGCAAGCAAACATTATAAGCCATAATATCTATACTCATTTTTTTATTGCGAAAAAGTTTAGCTCCGGCAAAACTGTGAGTTTGCATAATGACGTATTCCTCAGCAGTCAGTCTTCCGGGTTTTTTGAGCAAGGCATCGGGAATACTAACTTTACCCACATCGTGCAGCATGGCAGCTTGTCTGATAAGATCTTTATTGGTACGTATTTTTTCTATGGGGTCGCCCCAGGTTACGGCTAACTGATGATAAATTTCTGCGCTGATTGCGCCCACTCGCAGAACGTGCATGGCCGTTTCTGAGGGATCACGCAAAGCTGCCGTTTCTAAAAGACGCATGACAAGATTATTATCCATGCGATTTTGAGAAATGGTACGTGTAGCCACCGTGGCAAGGTTTTCCAGCATATGTTGCATTTCAAGACTGAAAGGCTGCACATTACCTTCATTATCCTTACTATTAATGAGCTGTAAAACGCCAACCAATTCATTGCTTTGAGCCAATAAGGGGATGGTACACATGGAGATGGTATTATACGACGTTTTTTGGTCAAAGGAATCATTGTAAGCATAAGGTATATTTTGCGGCAAGTTATGGACATCACTTAAATTGAGTGATGAACGAGTCAAAGCCACAAAACCAGCAATGGAAGAATTTTCAATGGGCATACCGTGATCTAAATAAAACATTTTATTGTTTTCTGTGTCAGAGAAAAGTACTTCGTTTTGAGCATATGAAAAAATAAGTCTTCCCGAATCATTTTCATCCAAAAGGTAAATGGTACCTGCTTCGGCATTGCTCATGGACCTTGCTTGCGAAAGTATACTTTCTAAAATCACCGAATGGTCGGAATATTGTGCAAGTTGTTTGGTAAAGGAACATACAGGGCAAGCAATGGCCTTGGGACTTTTTTTGAGCTGCGAAAATATCCCCTTGGAATTTATGGTCATCCCTTCAAAACCCAAAGCCACGGTGAAATCCAATTTTTTATTTTTTTGCTGTAAATGTCTTAAGTTTTGTTCAAGTTCATAGTCATTGTGCTCAGGACTGTGATGTGTCAAAATAAGAGATTTTGCTTTGGTTTTACGGGTAGCTTCAATCCACTGCAATGGTGTACTGTGTCCCCAGCCTTTATGGCTTGCGTATTCTGCTTCAAAAAAGTGAGTGTCGGCTATGATAATATCGGCATCTTCCATAAAATGTTGTAATTTTTCTTGAACAGCCGCATCCTCTTGTCCCCATTCATGGTCGCCCGAAAAGAAAACGGTCAAGCCGTCAGCGGTGATTTTATAAGCTGTACACATTCCGGGATGTGCGGTAGGGCAAGTCTGAACTAGGGCTGAACCAATTTGAAATGATTCTCCACTTTCAAAACTTTTCAACTTTGCTCTGGTTTCAATTTGTGCCCAAGAGACAGGAAAGTAAGAATTGTCGAAAAGGGTTTCAAAGGTATCTTTCCACGGTTTTATTGTATTTTCGGGAGTATATAAGTCAATTTCCCAACCCTGTGTATAAAGTACGGGGAAGGTTGTAAAACCTTGAATGTGATCCCAATGCTTGTGCGTAAAACACACTGAACACTTTTGTGATTGATGATGCTTTAGAAGGTGGTTTCCAAGAGCATGAATACCTGTACCGGCATCTAAAACAATGCAATCTCCGGCTTGAGTTTTCACCTGAATGCATGTGGTATTACCACCATACTCCATATGGTCAAGGGACAAAGTAGGCGTGGAACCTCGTGTTCCCCAAAGAGTTATTTTCATAAAGCACCTCTCAGTATATATGCCAGATCATTCCGATTTTAAGTTTCTTGGGGAAAAATTTGCTAGCGTCAAAAAGTTTTGCGTTGCTCTTGATTTGCGCAAAGCAAACACCTTCGGCACCCGTTGGATCGCCCCCCTTTCAAAACGCGCTTTCCGCTTTTTTCTATGAAAAAAAAGCTACATATTTATGCAACAAATATATATTTTACACACAGAAGCTATATTTGAAAAAAATTGCGAAAGGTCTTATATTATAAATCGGATTCACGTAGCATATATGCCTCGTGTCATATTTTTTTAAAAAAGTCAAATAAATTTAATTTTTTTTAACTATTATAGATAAATCTTCTCAAAAAAAATACTCAACGATGTATTTCCAAAGTTCCGTTTGGAAAAATAAAAATATATTTGGCATCGCT
>CAYJHV010000296.1:0-2633 GCA_964369825.1 uncultured Desulfovibrionaceae bacterium
TTGGTCGCACACGCTCCAAGACTTTGCAGACGCTTATCCACAAGACCATAGAGGCTTTGCGCATTAAAAGTATCGTCTTTGCGTCTTTTACCCACGGGAAGCCCCATGAGCAGTTCAAGGGCTTCGTCAATATGCTTAATGGGATAAATAAAAAATTTCTCGTTATTTACCGCTTCCACCACTTGCGCCGACAGCATAAGATGTTCCACATTGTCATGGGGAATAAGTACACCTTGTGTACCGGTAAGCCCATGCCTTGCGCATACATTGAAAAATCCTTCTATTTTTCTGCTCACACCGCCAACAGCCATAATTTGCCCCGATTGACTCAAAGCTCCGGTAAAAGCACAATCAAGACGCACGGGAACTTCTGCAATGGCAGACAATAAAGCCACAAGTTCTGCCCCTGATGCCGAATCCCCTTCAATGCCGGCATAACTTTGTTCAATGCACAAAGACCCCGTAAGCACAATGGGTCTTTTGCGGGCAAAAAGCGACACCAAATAGCTTTTTAAAATCATCATGGCCTTGGTATGGATGGGCCCGCCAAGCTCGGATTCACGCTCAAGGTCAATGATACCGCCATGCCCAACGCCAACAGTACACGATATTAGATGCGGCAGACCAAATTCAAAGTCACCGTGCCAAGTCACCGATAAACCATTGACTTGTCCCACCGCCGCACCGGAAGTGCGTACTTTAATTAACTCCCTATCATATTCTTCCATGAAAACATCTTCCACCAAATTTGCCCTATAGGTTCTCTCCATAAGAGCTTTTTCCAAAATGGCGGCAGTAACGGTAATTTGCTTATCACTGTGCGTTTCGTGTTCGGCAATGGTGGAAGCCTCAATCATTATTTCTCGCAAAAGTGGAAATTTCAAACTTAATTGACGTTGATCTTCCACCAATTTGGAACCATAATCCACCATCCAAAGTAAGGCACTTTTATCAAAAAGCGGTAACTGATCTTCTTGGATAATACACTGTATTCTATGAGCATAATATTTTATATTTTGCGCATTGCGCTCAATTTGATCGGAAAGATGCGCCTTAATGCGAAAAAGTTTGCCAAAGCGTTCGTCACTTTGCAATAAAGTTTCGTATAAAGCCTCACTGCCCATAAGGATAACCTTCACCCTTTGCGCACCCTGCAAGGCAATGGGGCAAGGCTCAATACCCTTGGTACGTGTTGCACTATCTTGAGTATCACTCAAATCTTCCATACGGCTTACGCCGGAACGTAAAGCTCTGAATAAACCGTCCCATGCCTGAAAATGCTGCAAAATATCTTCAATACGCAGCACAAGATAGCCACCCATGGCTTTGTGCAAAGAACCACATTTTATCAAACGAAAATCGGTTATTAAATTACCCATTTCCGATTCACGTTCAATACAACCAAGCAAATTACAAGCGGTGGGATATTCTTCAAAAATTATAGGTGCGCCTTTGCATTCACTGTTATCCACAAAAACATTTACCGCATAGCGTCCCATATCTTGATCGCTTTGCCCACTTTGCCCCATATCAAAAGGGAAAGACGGCATACCCTGAAACGCGGCCTGCCCTCCCATGCTGTCTTTATTCAAAAATACATCTAAATTATTAAGAATATCCGTGTGCAAACTTTGTAAATAGTTTTTTAACTCGACGCAGGGATTTTTTTTCAAAAAATTTTCCTGCATGGGCGTCAAAATTTTTTCGAGCATGTGCAATGCCACTTTGCGTTCCAAAGCTTTTTCTTCATCACGAGTTTCTTGCTCAAGTCTTGTCATATGCCGTATATGTCCGCCCATATTGTTCATGAGTACATCGGCTTTGCGCTTAAATTCCTGACGCATCTCCGTTTCCAAATGCTCAAACTCATCTTCGCTCAGACGCTTGCCTTCAACCAATGGATACAAGGTCACATTGCCACCATCATCCACATCAAGGCTGAATCCTTTATTTTTTGCCAATTTATTCATAATGGCCAAGATGGAAGTCTTGCCTTCTTGAAACTTCTCCAAAATTTTGGAGCGATCTCGTATATAGGCGTCTCCTTCCCATTGTCGAGGCAGTTCTTTACGAATCTTCAACAGCACAGTTTGTAGCTGTTTTTTAAATATTTTCCCTTGCCCTGCCGGCAAACGCACCAAGAGAGGCTTATCGGCATCGGCGAAATTATATAAATATAATAAGTCCTCGGGATTATCCGCTTTGCGAGCGTGTGGCGTCAGAAATTCTCGCACAAGATATGAACGACCAAGCTGTGCTTGACCGGAAAGGTAGATGTTATAACCATCCTTTTTAATATTCAAAGCCAATTCCATGGCCTTCAAAGCCCGTGGTTGTAACATTTGCTTATGGGAATTGCGAGTTTTTGGCAAGGCATCGCTGTTTTCCCAAGGAATATATTTTTCCGGTGTGGTAATGCGAATTTTTTCCGGACTAAGAGCTTTTATAGGCATAATTTCTCGTTTAAATTACTTTTCGGCAAGAGGTTGATAAGTATTTCTTAAACCATTCATTAAAATTGTTAGTCATAAACTAAATGAAGTATTGATTAATTATTTTCTTGTGGGGGGAACTTTTGCTAGCGCCCAAAAGTTGCCCCCCCCCCCCCCACCCCAAAACCCCCTACCGCGCAT
>CAYJHV010000297.1:0-2619 GCA_964369825.1 uncultured Desulfovibrionaceae bacterium
AGCAAAAGATTTATCTCTTAATATACAAAATACCATATCAGAAAATAAAGAATTTTCAATACAAGCCACGATTCATACCAAACCAACGCCTTTGGAAGAAGATTTTTCTGCCGGCATACCCTCTTTAAAAGAGATGGAAATGATTTATATTAAAAAAGTTATGGCATATTTGGACGAGAATAAATCTCGCACAGCCAAAGCTCTTGGCATAAGCCGTGAAGGTTTGCGAGTGAAACTCCAAAAATCGCAACAGTAAAATCACGTGGTTTTAAATGTATTTCCTTTAATCTAGCAATTGCCTTTTATGAACTTAAGGAGTATTATGCTTCGCTAGCAAGATTTAAATTTTGATATTGCTTGCTTTTTTATTGTAGAGATTAATTTTCATGTATTTGCTTTAGGAGGATCGTATGACCGTAGCAGAAAACCCCGACAAAAATTTAGCTTTTGACCTTGTTCGTATAACTGAATCGGCAGCCCTTGCTTCAGCCCGTTGGCTTGGGCGAGGAGATAAGGATGCCGGCGACAGTGCAGCAGTGGATGCCATGCGCATCACTTTGGCATCGCTGAACATTCGGGGAAAAATTATTATCGGAGAAGGTGAAAAAGACAATGCTCCCATGCTTTTCAATGGTGAAGAGGTGGGCACAGGCCAAGGTCCCAAGCTTGATGTGGCAGTGGATCCTGTGGAGGGAACCAATTTGCTTGCCTATGGTCGCCCCAACGCCATTTCTGTCATTGGCGTTGCTCCGGCCGGTAATATGTATGATCCCGGACCAAGTTTTTATATGCAAAAATTGGTGGTACCGCATGAGGCACGCAATGTGGTGGATTTAGATGCGCCTGTGGGCGTAAATTTGCTCAATATTGCTAAAAGTCTTGATAAAAAAGTGCAAGATTTGGTGGTTTTTGTCTTGGATAAAGCAAGACATAAAGATCTTATTCAACAAATTCGTAATGTGGGAGCTCGCATTCAATTGCACAGCGACGGCGACGTTACAGGTGCGCTCATGGCTGTGGATCCTCGTTCGGAAGTAGATGTTATGATGGGAACCGGCGGTACCCCGGAGGGTGTGCTTGCTGCTTGTGCCATCAAAGGTCTTGGGGGGCAAATGTTTGCACGCCATGACCCACAATCATATGTGGAAAAAGAAGCGCTTGCTGAGGCAGGTATTGATACTCGTGAAGTATTGACGGTGCAAGAATTAATTCGTGGCGATGACTGTTTTTTCGCCGCAACAGGTATTTCCGGCGGTTCTTTTTTGCGTGGCGTAAAGTATTCCGGTGGCAATGCCATTACCCATTCCATTATTATTCGTGGTAAATCGGGTACATTGCGCTATCTTGAGTCTTTCCACAATATTCAACAATTAAATACTTTCAGTGCCGTACAGTATTAAGGATACTTTATGCAACTAAAATTATTAGGGAAAATGCCCATTTTGTTTTTCATGCTTTTGCTCTGTTGCTTTTTCACACCGGTTCAGGTTTTTGCGCAAAATGTTTATGAAAAACAGACTCCTATGACCGACATGGAATTGAAGTCCTTTATTCAAATATTACCGGAGTTTCGGGCATGGGCAAAAGCACATAAAGAGAAAGCGCAACCGCAAATAATCAAAGGTAAAGCGGATTTTGTTTATTCAAGTGCAGCAAAAAATTGGGTGCAGGCAAGAAATTGGGATGCACGTCGTTTTTTTTCCATTATGGGTAAGGTAGCTGCTGCTTTATACATTATTTCTGAAGGCGGGCACGCAAATCATCCTAAGGATATGCCAAGTGTTGCGCAAGCGGAGCTTGATCTTGTGCAAGAGCATTTAACCAAATTATTGGAAGCCAGTAAAAGTACAGCTTCCATAAAACAATAATATACTAACATAAAATGCCTTTAATAGCTGATACTAAACTATTGCCTGCCATATTTTTAGATCGTGACGGTACTTTAAATGAAGATGCAGGTTATGTACATGCATGTGAAGATTGGCGATGGCTTCCGGATGTCCCCAAAGCCCTCGCCATTTTTGCAAAGGCAGGTTATTTGCTGGTGGTTGCCACCAATCAATCCGGAATTGCCAGAGGTTTTTATGATATTAAAGCCATGGAAAGCCTGCATAATTTCGTAAATTCCGATTTGGCACAAAAAGCCCATTGTGCCATTGATGCATTCTACTATTGTCCGCATCATCCTGATTTTACCGGAGAATGCCAATGTCGTAAACCGCAACCCGGTATGCTATTAAATGCTGCCAAAAAATTATGCATAGATTTAGAAAAATCATGGATGATTGGCGATCATGTCCGTGATGTGCAGGCAGGGCAAAAGGCAGGTTGTCGAACCTTATTGCTTACCAAGAATAATACCTTTCCCGAATTTCGTTCGGTGCAAACACTTATGCAGGCAGCGCAGCTTATTTTACAAGAAGACAAAAAGTAATATTTTCTAAAAAGCTGTAAGTAGCATTTTGAAAAAAGATGCACGTGATATTTTGTAAAACCAAGTAATTTAACATATAAAATTCTTACTTTTACTATGTAAAGCCCAAAAACCACTTTAACGGCCTTATTAGTGCGTTTTGAAAGGGGTGGGGGTGTGGGGAAAACTTTTTGGCGCTAGCAAAA
>CAYJHV010000298.1:0-2617 GCA_964369825.1 uncultured Desulfovibrionaceae bacterium
CCACAAGGTTAAAGGTGGAAAAAAGCTGTAGCATGAGTTCGGCAGAACTTTGTCCACCAAGCCCAGCATGACTGATCGAAGTAAGGCGCAGCCGTTAGGTGAAGAACGAACCTTACGGATATCGTGTGCCTAGACTTCCCCTCCCCTGCAAAAAAGTTGACTAAAGACAATAATCACAGTATCTTATTTTTTTTCATTATTTTTATTAACGCTTATGATCAACTGCCTGATTTGTTCCGCTAAAAGACCGAGACCTAAGATAAGGAAGCAGCCCCAAATGCTCATAACTCCCATATAATAGCCAACTTTCAGACCGGTAATGATTCTGAAAAGGAAGGAAAAACAAGCAAAAACAAACCATAATCCGCTAAAAAGGATAAATATCTTTAAAGGATTAAAATAAAGGATTTGTTTTAAAATATAGGTAATGGTGCGTAAGGAGTCCTTAAATAAGCGCACGTGACTGCCGCCGATTCTTTCATAATAATCTGTGGGGATATACGCCACAAAAAGATTATTCATCATATATGCTAAGGTAATAGAAGTGGTGAAACTAAAAGTTTCGCATAAATGTTGTGAAAAACTCAAAGCTTTTTCACGAGAAAAAACTCGTAAGCCTGAATTGATATCTTCAATACTTTTTTCGGTGGCCCATTCTACAGTTTTCTTCAAAAGCTTACGTAAAAAAGATTTGTATACTGATTGCTTATAAAATTTACCTTTTCTGGCACCAACCACCATGTCAAAACCTTGAGCATACTTTTCAAGTAGTTTTGGAATATCCTGCACAGGATAGGTGCCGTCAGCGTCGGTAATAACAATGGTATCGTATGCTGCTGCCTGAATACCGTCTTTCAAAGACCTACCATAACCGGCATTGGTAGGGTGTTGAATAACTTTTGCTCCGGCTGTAAGGGCATAGTCTGCCGTATTATCGCTGGAACCGTCATCTACCACTATGATTTCATAAGGGATTTCTTTCCATGCTTTAAGCACATTTGAACATTCTTCTATGGTTTGGGTAATGGCATTTTGCTCATTAAGAGCAGGAATAACTATGGATACCCCTTTAATTTCATTTGGCATAAATCCCCCAAGTGTTAAATATATTTGTAATTAAAATTTTATAATTTCCGTAAATTCATCGGCAATAAATCCTTAAAACGTGCTTTTCTTTCCGGTGTGAATACATAAAAACAACAAAGGCAAAAAACAGGCCATAAAATAAGGTTCACAAAAGAACTATGCTTTATGCCCGATTGTCCCGGTAACAAAGAGCACCAAATAATGGGAATAAGTGCCGGAAAAATGCTTATCCATAAACCTTTGGGCAAAGTTCTTCCTTCTTTGATGCGTATCCACCAAAGCAAAGCGAAAAGTGGTATCCAAAGAGCAATATGCGTTGCCAAGAAATTTTTAAAAAGAGCAAGCAGGATCATTCCAATGCCTTGAGTTGCATAGCTTTCGACGGTATTCCCTAAAATTGCCTGTGTGGAAACATCGTACACAAAATACAAAATACCCCATTTTGTGAACCATGGAAGTAAAAAGCCTATACTCCATGCCACGCAAGCCCAAAAACCTTGAGCCAAGGCATTGCACTCTTCTGTCTGCTCGTTTGTGGCAGTAAATTTTGCCCATGCTGACAATAAATAACACAATAATGGCATGGATAAACTTAAAGATCCCATACTTAAGATGGAAAAAAAGGCATCAAACGTACCCACCAAGGCCATGAGCAGAAAAAAAGCCTGCTTTGAGCGCATAAAAGTGGCAATTATTGAAGCCACAAGCACCAGCCAAAATTGTACGGCATGAACAACCAATACATACATACTGGCGGAATTTAGGAGAAAAAAACTCCCCACAACCAAGGATGCCACAGCAGTAGAAACTTGATTTTTTAAGGCAAACCATAAGGCTAGGAGCAATAAGCAGCTTATGCCGGTACAAATAGTTCGCACCGTTTGCAAATCAAAGTATGTATACAAAATGCGCACAAACAGGGCATAACCGTGCGTATAGCGAAAATAATCTGTTTGCGGTGCAGTGGAAAAATCTCCATAAGCCGCTGCGCTTAACTCGTTACAATTACCATATCTTTTGGTCAAAAAAAGATCATCAATACCTTTGTGCTCTCGCATGGCCATGCCAATACCACCGCATTCTGTCCACATATCCACCTTAGAAGGTTTGACGATAATAGTAACTTGCGGATAATTTTCCTTAAAATAGCCTTTATCATGGGCTTCAAGGATATTATTTTTATATGAACCAAGAGGAAGCAATGCGCCCACGGCAAAAAGTAAGGCATAACACAGTAAAAGGCAGGTAAGAATTGCCAAAAAAGCATTGACGCATTGACGCAGAGTGGGACGCTCTTGAAAAAGGCTGTGCCCAAAAATTTTGAAATATGAGATTATGGATTGCAAAATTTAATCCTCATGAGTGAAAGAGCATACTTTATATAAACTAATTTATTAAAGCAATTTTTTATTTACGAAGTAAATAAAAAATGTTTTGATTTTGTGTAATTAATTAAATTTTCTGTTTAACATACAATTTTTAGCTCATTTCCGAAGGGAATGAGCCGTAAGCGCGTTTTGGGGGGTCTGGG
>CAYJHV010000299.1:0-2611 GCA_964369825.1 uncultured Desulfovibrionaceae bacterium
CGAAAAAACGTGGTTTTCCGCAGGTTCCGCCGCTTTTGGCGGCGCAAAATCCTGATGAATTTTGCAGTGTCTTGCTTTGCTTAAAAACTTAGATATAATTAAGACAGTCAGGTCGTTGTAATTTGTATTTTTTTCTGGGGGAGGGCCCTTTTTGAAAAATGGTCTCCTCCCCCACAAAAAATACCACTACTTTTAAATAAATCAAGGTACTAGGTTATATACTTTTTTTGTAGCGGTATAAAGGCAATACTTATTTAGACAAAGTTATGTGAAGCAAGTATATGTCCTTGAGCTGAAATAAGCATACACTCTCTACCCGGTAAGGTATTTATGAGCTTAAGAGCAGCAGAGCTTGGCATGGCAGAAAGTGCCGTGGCAAGAGCGTCTGCTTCTAGGGCTGTAGGCGCCATAACACTTACCGATACACTGTATTGCGAACTTTGTAAGCGTTTTGGATCGATGAGATGATGGTACTTTTTCTGAGCATCATAGAACATTTCGTAATTACCTGAAGTGGCAATGGCACCTTGAACTTTGATGTTTCTGATAAGTTTTCCTTTGTTTTCGGGATTTTCAATACCTATTTGCCACGGAGAATTGTTTTTTTGTCCGCTTACTTTAATGTCGCCACCGGCATTGACCAAATGATTGCCTATTCCAAGCTTTGTCAGCATTTTTGAGGCTTCATCGGCAATATACCCTTTGGCAATACCGTCGAGGGTCACTTGCATACCTTGACGCCCAAGACGTACATGGTCTTGACTTATATATACTTCTTTTGCTTGTACAAGAGCTTTGGCTTCTTGCAATTTTGTTTGGTCAAGCTGTAGGTCACCGTGAGGATTTTTTGCTTTGGCATACAAGTCAAGTAACGGAGTAACACTAACATCGAAGGCACCATGTGTTAAGCTGTGAATATGTGCCGATTGTTGCAGAACATGTAAAAGGTGACGTGGTGCAGAAAGCAATTTTCCTGTGCTATTTAATTCTGTTAAGGCAGAATTTTTGTGGCGGGTCAATTCAGCTTCTAAGTGTGCTATGTATTCAAATGTTTTCCCAAGGGCTTCTTCGGCAAGACTTTTGCTTTGGTGAAGCACTGTGAGGGTAACAAAAGTACCCAAGAGCAAACGAGTTTGGGTATGCGCCGTTTCTTTTTGCGTTAAGGAGCCAAACACAAGCTGCGGTTTTATGAGCAAAGCCGCACCTGCGCACAGTGCTCCTTTCAACAAGGTGCGGCGTGTGGAGGTCAAAGACATATTTTTCATGATAATAACCTTTTAAGCTTGAGCTTATGTATTTTGAGCAGTGTTGCTTGCAGCACTTGCATTTTCTTTGGGAACCATCACTTCAGCTTTTCCTTGAATGGCAAGTTCTTCCAAGTGTTCTTCTTGTAAACTGTGAGAAAGGGTCGCACAAAATGGACGTAAAATTTTACGTGGGCAATTGCCGATACAGACTTCTTCACATTCCGAACCAAAACTCAGGCATTTGTGTTGATCAATCTCAATACGGCCGTCCACAGATTTAATGGCTTTTGCAGGGCAAATTTTAATGCATTTTCCGCAGTTAATACAGCCAACTTCGCAAATATCCATTACGGCACGCATTTTATCCTTGGTAGCGCAGGTAACAGCTACCCTTGCTCGTACCGGAATGAGATCCAAAGAGCCGCGTGGGCAAGCTTTAATGCACATACCACAGCCGGTACATTTATTGGGATTAATGGTCACGAGACGATTTTCCACCTTCATGGCGTCAAAAGGACAAGCTTGTATACAATCCCCAAAGCCAAGACATGACCAAGAGCAAAGGTCAGAGCCATTCATGAGCATGGTTGCCGCCGCACAAGAGGGCATACCATGATATTCATAGCGTGCGGCCACCTTACCGGACACTTTATCGCAACGACGGAAAGAAAGCATGGGATCGGCTGCTCCCACGGATTTTCCGGTTAATTCGCCGATGGTAATGGAAGTATCGGCGGAGCCTGCTACGCATAATGCGGCAGAAACATTGGAATCATTGACAACGGCAATGGCATAGCCTTCGCAGCCGGCATAACCGCAGCCGCCGCAATTGGCACCGGGTAAGGCATCAAGCACTGCTTCTACCCGAGGATCCTCTTCCACATAAAAGACTCGAGAAGCCACCGCAAGGACAATGGCTGCCACAAGCCCCAGTCCAAAAAGTGTTAAAATTGATGATATAACCATATAATCTCCTCAATATAAGGATAAAACATATTTTAAAAAAGTAAAAACTTCCGGTGCAATCTAATTGGTCATGCCTTTAAAGGCCACAAAAGCCAAAGACATAAGCCCTGCCATAATCAAGGCAATGGGCGTTCCCATCATGGCTTTGGGTACACGGCATGTTTCAAGTCTTTCACGTATACCGGCCATAAGAATCAAGGCCAGCAAGAAACCGGCACTGGCAGCGACTGCATAGAGCATGGAAGTTATAAAATCGTATTCTTCTCTTTGTACAAGAATGGCTACACCCATAACGGCGCAGTTGGTGGTAATCAGGGGTAAGAAAATACCCAAAGATGCATACAACGGCGGTACCATTTTTTGAGAAACATTTCCACAAATTGTACCAAGGAAGCAAT
>CAYJHV010000300.1:0-2595 GCA_964369825.1 uncultured Desulfovibrionaceae bacterium
ATATGATAGAAAAACTGGAAATTCCCGTACAGCATGAGCCTATGCTTCGCAACTTTGATGGTCTGCTCATAACCGTTGATTGCCAATATGGAATGGGCAATGTCCACAAAATAGAGGCACCACATATAGCCATTATTGACCATCACATTCAAGAAGGCATTTTATCTGAGCTGTGCGACTTGCGCCCCTGGCTTGGAAGCTGCTCAACTTTGGTATGGGATTTGTTAAATAAAGAGGATTTTCCCATAGATTTGTCGCTGAGTACAGCTTTATTATACGGTCTTTTTATGGACACTAATGGTATTTCTGAATTAAATCATCCACTAGACCGAGACATGCGTGATGCTCTCAATATTATTGATACACGTATTTTCAATATGTTAAGACTTTCAAATTTTTCTCTCAACGACCTACTACAAACATCCGTTTCACTGAATCAGTTATACATACTTGATGAAGCATTACGTGTGGCACTCATACCGGCTCCTCCTTGTGATCCTAACATCTTAGGTGTAGTTAGTGACCTTGCGGTGCAAGTGGATAGCATTGATACCGTGGTTGCATATTCCACTTTGACAAGCGGAGATGTAAAATTTTCTGTGCGTACTACCACACGCTATACTAAAGCCAATGATCTTGCACGTTGGTTAGCAAAAAATGTAGGAACAGGCGGTGGTCATCGTGAAAAAGCAGGGGGATACATTGCCCTTGCTAAGTTTAATAAGGTCATGGGAAATATGTCCTTTAAGGATTATTATGAAAAACGGCTCTATGAATATTATGAAAAACATAAGCTTTTTGATTGTTCAAAACCGGAGAGCTATGCTGATTGGATAAGAAAGGCACCTCTTAAGCAATACAGAAAAAGATGTATTCCTTTAGCTTTTGTAAAAACAGCCCTTGTTTTTGGGCTTGACGTTGATTTACATGTGCGCACTCTTGAAGGTGACATTCATTTTAAAAGTAAAGAAGATACTTTTCTTATGATTGGCATTGATGGAGAAGTTTATCCCATAGAACAAGAAGTTTTCGAAAAAACATATATTTGCTCTGAAGACACTTTCAAGGCGCAATTGCAATACGTTCCCTCGGTGCTAAACATTAATACCGGACGGCGCGTCTCACTTTTGCAACATGCTCAAGTGTGTCATGCCAAAGAATCAAGTTTAGTTCTTGCAACATGTCTTAATAAAAATCAATATGTTAAAATATTTACTCGTTGGGATCAAGACAATTATTATTCCGGTGGACCTGATGACTGGTTTGTTTTACGTGCCGAAAATGATTTTTATATTGTAAACAAAGATATATTCTCAAAAATTTACCAAAGGGATTTTACTGGAGAAAATCTTGCCTCTCATGAGCGTTGTATGCATGTAAAGTCTAAAACTAATCATGCAGCCTTGGCGATGCAGGCAGAAGAACCTTTTAGTGTAAAAAATACCCACGATTCACAGATACTTTTGGGCAAAGCAGGCGATTGGCTTATTCAAGATTCTGAAAATAAATACGAAATAGTTAGTAATGAGACATTCGCAGCGAATTTTGAAGTACCGACTCATTAGGCTGCTCTTTCCCTGTTCACACACACAGGGAAACTCTTTACCTTACCTTCAATTTTTGTTAACTTCAAGCAACACTGTTAAAATAAGCTAAAACATAAAAAAGGTGTATACTATGACTTATAAAAACATATATATTTATGCAAAATTATTCTTGTTCATATGCGCGTTGGGAATTTATTTTAACCTGTGTATATTTCCCATACAAAAAGTCAGTGCTTTTAATGAAATTGAATCTTCAACAACTTATAGAGGAGAAAAAAAATCTTTGCCTCTCCCCTTAATGGCAGTATATGTACAAAAAGATGGTTTACCAAATTCTCAAGCAATTCAAAAATTAATCAAGCCCATAGTACGTAATATAGCAAAGATTGTAACAAACAAAAAAACTGCAACCCTAAACCTACGTTTTTTGTCTAAAAACACACTTATTCTAGAGCCACTTACGCATGTTAATTTACCTTTTACTCAACATAAGTTTACCTTACCCGCCGACACGTATAAGTTACAACAAATTCTCTTGGGTTATGCCCAAAGTATCGGTTTGCGCTCTTTGCAAAGCAGCACTGCATTGCCCGACGTGAGATGGGATGTATTCATATGGCGCCCTGCTCAAGTGCAGCACAGCAATACAAAAATAATTAATGGGACACTTTGGGAACAATCACAACGAATATCAGATGATAAAACTGTAGCCACCATATCTTACAACAACAAAACATTGCTTTCGTTTGCTTTTGCTAATTATTCATCGGATGTATTGTATGTATATTTACTCAACACCGCAAGTACCGGGGAAATTACTCCTATCATTGCCCCATTAAATCAAAGCAATACACAAAATACACTTTTGCCCAGAAAAAAAATTATTATTGAAGATGTTTACCTTGAGTTAACCGCTCAAGAAGAAGTTGTACATCTTATCATTACAAAGGAGCCGCTTTTCTTTGCGCATTGGCAACAAAAGAACGTAAATAATCCTTCACACAATTTTTTACTGCCAAAATCCACTCCTTCTCCCAAAAATTGGTGG
>CAYJHV010000301.1:0-2594 GCA_964369825.1 uncultured Desulfovibrionaceae bacterium
GCATGGTGAAAAGTATTTTGCTGGTGTTCAACTGCCCCGGCGGCGTGGTGCACGGTACCAAGGAATTAGCTGATTTTATTGCAAACTCTCAAAAGCCCATCGCCGCATATGTGGACGGGCTTTGTACTTCCGCCGCTTTTTGGTTAGCCGCTGCCACGGGAAAAATATTTTGCCCGCAAACGGGAACGGTGGGTTCTGTGGGCGTTCTTCAAATACACACGGATTTCAGCAAATATTATGAAGGTTTTGGGGTAAAATTTACGCCTATCACAGCCGGAACTTATAAGGCTGTGGGCACAGACAAAAAGCCTTTATCCAAGGATGATGTGGCTTATTTGCAAAATCATCTCTCCGCCATTCATGAAGTTTTTAAAATGGACGTAAAAAATGGACTTGGGCTTTCCGCACCTGAAGAAGCTTGGGGCGAAGCGCAAGTTTTTATAGGAAATGAGGCCGTGCAATTGGGTTTAGTTACAAGCATTGTGCAAGATGTACATGAAGCAATACAAATACTTAGCAAGGAGATAGTTATGGATTTTGAAACATTGGCAGCCCAGCATCCGCAATTGCTGGCAGAAATACAACAAAAATCGGCAGAGGAAGCCTCCGCCAAATCCAAGACAGAGCAAGAGCAAGACGTAAAAGCCTTGCTGGCAGTGGTGAAAGCTTGCGCCGGTGATGATGCCATGCAGGCAATCAGCGAAACTCTTGAAAAGTGCAAAGCTGCCAAGCTTTCCGCTGAGCAAATTGTGGCACTTGCACCGACTTTGGCAGTGAAGGTGGAAACAAAAAACACGGCAACGCCGGCGGACACAAAAAGCGAAGCAAGCCCGGAACTGTCGGCCATGCAAAATATTTTGAGTGGTTTGCAAGCCGCCACGCCGGATCCACTAACTGCCGATCCAAAACAAATTGCCAAAAAACAAGGAAAGTGCGCCCTTGTTTCTGATGCCGAAAACCGTGCACAAAAGGAAACAGTATAAATTATGGCTCTCAAATATACCAGCGAAGATAAACACGCAAGCCTTTCTGATTTATTGATTTATGAAATTGACCGTGCGTACAGCCGTGAAGAAGTGACGCTCTCTAGCGTGACGGCAGATTTGCCCATGGGTTCTGTGCTCAAAGCCAATACCGACGGTACGTATTCCGAATTTGCCGCCGCCGAAGGTGAAACAGCCGCCGCTGTGCTTATGCACTCTGTACCCAAAGGCGGTACACAAGCCATTATCTTTGTGCGTGGCGTGGTCTTGAGTGAAGCAGTCCTAGCATGGAAAAGCGGCATGACCGATGCCAATAAAAAAAAGGCTGTGGCATCTTTGAAAACTGCAACCATTATTGTAAAATAAGGAAAATTTATTATGTCTATGTACAATACCGCTCCTTTTGACGTGGCAGAAATGACCGATGCCATCAATAAATTACCGCTTATGCCCATGCGTTTGGCAAGACTTTTTACCCTCAAAGCAGTCCGTACCACCTCTGTGGCCTTGGATATTAAAAAAGGCCGTATCACCTTGGTGGAAACTCAAGACCGTTCAGCACCGGCGCAAAGCCTTGCCGGTAAAGGCGATAAGCGTACCCTCAAAACCATTGAGACGGCGCACTTGCCGCAATCGGACAATATCCGTCCGGAAGATGTGCAGGACGTGCGAACTTTTGGCAGTAATGAACCCTTACCCATGGTCACCGCCGTCAATGATAAGCTCATGATTATCAAGAATAATATTGCCATGACCAAGGAAATTCACCGTCTTGGAGCCGTGAAAGGTGTGGTAATGGATGCCGATGGTACTACCGAAATCATTGACCTTTTCGATTTATTTGGTGCCTCTAAAGTTACTAAAACGCTGACATTTCCAAGTGCCGATAATATTAAAGAAAACCCTGTGCTTACCGGTATCATGGGTGCCAAGCGCAGTGTGGAAGCCGGTATGGGCGGTGTGCCTTATCAGCGTATTGAAGCCATTGTCGGTGCTAATTTCTATGACAAACTCACCGGCAATAAATTTGTACGAGAAGCCTATAATTTATGGGCAGCAAATCAAGCAGCTTTCGGCGATAACGATTACCGCAAACGTGGTTTTACTTATGGCGGCGTTACTTGGTATGAAGCTTCGGAAACCGTCGGTGGTTTAACTCTTGTGGGCAGCGAGAAAGCGCACGTCTATCCCGTGGGTCCCGGTATCTTCACCGAATACATGGCGCCGGCTAACTGGATGAGTGCGGCAAACACCTACGGCAAACCATATTATGCACAAATGCAAACGCTGGACAATGACCGTGGCTACTACGTGGAAGGGCAGGCCAATCCGCTGATGCTCTGCAATTTCCCTGAGGCATTGGTCGAAATAACGGCGGCATAGTAATTTTCTGAAAAAAGGTTGTTGTTTATGTCTTTCAAGGAACAATTACAAGCGGATGCCGCCATTTTCTTTAATGTGGACGAATTTGCCGAAGAGCAAGAACTTGGTTTTGCCCAAGATGACGGTACATATTTGACGGTGAAAGTACCTGTGCTTACGGAAGATACCAACATCACGTACACGCATAACTTTGCGCCGGAACTTGGCGTAAGACATGAAAAAATCCAT
>CAYJHV010000302.1:0-932 GCA_964369825.1 uncultured Desulfovibrionaceae bacterium
CTCTTGTGGGTAAGGTGTGGGAAACATGGACGCCGCAATTTTATTATCGTTCCAGTGAATAAAAAATAGAATAGATTTTATAGCATTTTGAGGATTTTTTTATGACAAATTTACTTGGTGAATTCATGGGCACCATGATCTTGCTCTGCTTTGGTTGCGGTGTTGTAGCGTGTTGTATTTTAAGGGAATCAAAGGCATATGGCGGCGGCTGGATATGTATTACTGCCGGTTGGGCATTTGGCGTTATGCTTGGTGTATATACGGCTGTGGCTTTGGGTGCACCGCAAGCAGACCTTAATCCTGCGGTTACTTTAGCAAAAACTATGCTGGGCGTGTATTCTTTCGGTCATGCTCTGGTTACCATGTTGGCACAGCTTGCAGGTGGTTTCATGGGCGGCGTCATTGTTTTTCTTGCCTACTTACCGCATTGGGGGCGTACCGAGGAACAAGGGGCAAAACTTGCCGTATTTTCCACAGGACCTGCCATTAAAAATACGCCTGCCAACTTCCTTTGCGAAGTCATCGGCACTTTCTTGCTCGTTTTCCTTATTTTCACTATTTTCCACAAAAACAATGGTCAATTGCCTCCGGGCTATGGTCCCTATATGGTTGCAATTTTAGTGTGGGCACTTGGTCTGTCTTTTGGTGGTCCCACCGGCTACGCCATCAATCCTGCTCGTGACCTTGGTCCGCGCATAGCACACTTTGTGCTCCCCATTGCCGGAAAAGGCAGCTCCGATTGGGGTTATTCTTGGGTTCCTGTGGTGGCTCCCATGGTGGGTGCCTTGCTTGCCTTTGCCGTGGGTAAAGCAACGGGTATTGTGTAATTTCATTTTTCATTCACTTTATTTTAATTCGATATTTAAATTACATGTACAACAGAATGTCGTTTAAACTTGGAATCAAAATAAATAATCGTGGCTTTTGCTTTA
>CAYJHV010000302.1:942-2584 GCA_964369825.1 uncultured Desulfovibrionaceae bacterium
ATAAATAATACATTTTAAAGGAATATTCTTATGAGTGCAAAATATATTTTAGCATTGGATCAAGGTACCACTTCTTCCCGAGCCATTCTCTTTGACCGAAAATCCAATATTGTGCAAGTGGAACAAAAAGAATTCACCCAAATTTATCCACAGCCCGGCTGGGTAGAGCATAGCCCCAATGAAATTTTTGATACCCAAAGCCATGTGGCACGTGATTGCGTCAAAGCTGCCGGAATCAGCGGTAATGATATTGCTGCCATTGGTATCACCAATCAACGTGAAACCACGGTGGTTTGGGACAAAAATACCGGCGAACCCGTTTATAATGCCATTGTGTGGCAAGATCGCCGCACCGCCGGTTTTTGCGACCAATTACGTGCCGAAGGAAAAGCCGACATTATTCGTGAAAAAACCGGTCTCGTGCTTGATGCTTACTTTTCCGGCACAAAAGTTCGTTGGATTTTAGACAATGTTCCCGGTGCCCGTGCCAAAGCTGAAGCCGGCGAATTACTTTTTGGTACCATAGATACTTGGCTTATTTGGAATTTGAGCAAAAAAGCTTCTTTTGTGACCGATCCTTCCAATGCCAGCCGTACCTTGCTCTTCAATATTCATACCGGACAATGGGATGATGAACTTTTGGAAATCATTGGTGTACCCCGTAAAATGCTTCCCGAAGTACATGCTTCTTCCGGCGTTATGGCGCAAAGCCACCCTGAATTTTTTGGTAAAGCCATTCCCATTTCCGGCGTTGCAGGCGACCAGCAATCCGCCACCTACGGCAATGCTTGCCTTAAAGAAGGTATGGCAAAAAATACCTATGGTACCGGTTGCTTCTTGCTCATGAATACCGGCAAACAAGCCAAGGAAAGCAAAAATAATATGCTTACCACCGTGGCATGGCAAAATCCCGGCGGTCTGTATTATGCCCTTGAAGGCAGTGTTTTTGTGGGCGGTGCCGTGGTGCAATGGCTCAGAGACGGTCTGCAAATTATCAAAGATTCCTCCGATATGGAAGGTCTTGCTTCCACAGTAAGCGACAATGGAGGTGTTTATTTTGTACCGGCATTTGTAGGTCTTGGTGCGCCTTATTGGGATCAATACGCCAGCGGTACCATGGTGGGCATCACTCGCGGTACCAATCGTGGGCACATTGCCAGAGCAACTCTTGAAAGTATTGCTTTGCAAACCTTAGATATCATTGATGCCATGCAAAAAGATGCCGGCGTTCCCTTACATTCTTTGAGAGTTGACGGCGGCGCAAGCCGTAACAGTATGCTTATGCAATATCAAGCAGATCTTACCGGAGTTGTGGTGGAGCGTCCTACGGTGACAGAAACAACTGCACTTGGTGCCGCCTATCTTGCCGGTCTTGCCGTGGGATTTTGGGAATCAGAAGAGGAAGTTTCCAACAATTGGCAGCTTGATCGTCGCTTTGAGCCAAAAATGTCTGCCGATAAACGTGATGACTTGCTCTACCAATGGCACCGTGCCGTAGAACGCTCTCGTGCTTGGGTTGAAGAATCTAAAAAATAAGTGTATTAAATTCGTGTTGAACGAAGTTTAGAGTTTATTTTTTAAAGTTTATTTTGGGGGAAACTTTTGCTAGCGCCAAAAAGTTTCCCCCAAACCCCCTTCAAAA
>CAYJHV010000303.1:0-2578 GCA_964369825.1 uncultured Desulfovibrionaceae bacterium
AAAACTATATTTTACACATAAAATTATATTTGAAAATAATTGTGCAGAGGTCTTATTTTTTAAGAATGTCAGGTTTTAAAAAATTTGTATAAATGGCAGAAAATTTATTAATATTCTCTTTAATAAATTCTGCATCATCAAAGGTAAATGCCACCACATTAACACCTAATGCATACAATTTTTCCAGCTCATCTCTATGCTTTTCAATAAAACGCGGAGAAGCGGTAACCATTTTTATGCGTCCGGCATATAAATGTTCTTTATACTCGGTGAAATCTTCATAATCCCACAGCATGAGCATGGGATAGCGAATACCGGCACGCAAAGCAGCAGAATAATCATATAAACCAAAAACCTCCACTAAAAGCCTATCTTTATAAAAAGGGAAGGCTTCCACCAACATTTCATAATCCTTGAATTTATCTACCAGTAAATAGGCATCATCATATTGCATAAAAATTTTCGCAATTTCTTCGGCATCCAATACGGTATATTTACCCAAAATTTTCTGCTGCATAATTTCAGCATAATTCTTTGAAGTTATGCCAAATTTTTCCAAATCACTCCAACGATGCACGGCAATGATTTTACCATCATCCGTAAGGCGTAAATCAATTTCGATGAAACGAAAACCGGCTTCAAGTGATTGCAAAAGTGCTTCCTTGGAATTGGTATATACAATACCGTCAATACCGCCGCAAGCGTGAGCTACCATTACCCCCTTATGCGTTTTATTGTCAAAAAAAGCATTGCCCGTATGTACTCTGTTCACATTGTAAACATGGTAACCAATACCCAATAATATAAGAATAAAAATTAAAATCGCACTTTTTTTCCAGCCTATAAACATGATTAATCCTTTTCAATTTGTAATATTTTACGCAAATAATGTGACATATCTGTACGGGTATACACCGTATCAACATCTTTATATGTAATATTCTCACCTTTTATATGTACCATAAAAGGAACATAAGGCGACGGGTCACCAAAATATGCCCTGTGATCGCCATAAATAACCACCATGGTACCCTCTTTGAGGGTGTCGTAATATGCAGCCATGGCTTTATCCGTATCAAAGCTTGCCTTATAAAAAATCGCATGGGGCGAACTTGAAAAAGGCTGTGTATTTTGCGCCGTATAGTTCGGCTCATGCATACTTATGGTAATGATAAAATCAAAGGTTTTTTGCTCAGATTGCGGCAACTTTTTAATGATAAAATCAAAAAGATTTTCATCAGAAAAAATCCTACCCTTCCATGCCTGCATGGGTGCATAGCCTGCCTTGCTTAATTCCTCGGCAAAATGCCTTTGTGCAAAGCCCATTTTGGCATAAGTTCTTCGTAAGTTCATATAATTGCCGTATACATTATGAAACATTCGAGTATTATAATTTTTTTGCGCCAAACTCTCCACCACATTACCTGAAAAATCTGTCACAAAATCATAGGCCATGAAATCTTTGGAAGCTTTACGAGTGGTAAAAATTTCATAATCACTGTTGGCCGAACCAAGCAATTTTTCGCCGTCCATCTTCAAAACCACAGAAGAAGTTTGAAGTTTGTGCAAAAAAGGCATCACGTAATGCCCTTGCACCTGTGCATCCAACAATTCATAGCCAAGGCATTCCACCTGAATAAAAACCACATTTCCTTTAGGATTAAGCTTTGGCAGAATTTCTAAATTGTGATTGGGAGCAACCATTTCCATGGAAAAGACACCTTCTGCCATGGTATGCACATTATATAACCATTCATAAAAAGCAGTGGACAGCGTACCACGTAATTGCAAACTACTGCGTAATTTTGCGCTTATATCTTCACGTTGATCTAAGATAACGGAAAATGGTCGATTTATATGCGTCATCACCTGCAATGCCATTAAAAAAATCACAAGCCAAAGAGCAAGACGTGAAGGCTTTGGCGGCTTTGGCACAAAGCACAAACATACATGTGTGACCACCAAAATACTCATTGTCCATGCTAAAACAGGTACAGAAATATAAGAAAACACTGACAAATCACTGAGATATTTTAAGCCATTATAAAAAGCTGTAAAGGTGGGAGGTGTACCCATAAATTGTAAATAATTATGTATGGCAGCGCAAAATAAGACATTCAAGGTGAAAAGCACACGCTGAATATTCAAAGGTAAAGTCATTATTAAGATAATAGCCAAGGCATCGCTTAGAATCAATGGCGCATAACTATTATTCAACAACACTTGTACATATGAACCGGTAAACTCCGTATTGGAAGAAATTTGTACGCTTAGAACATATAAAAAATTAACTATGAAAATACATGCATAAACAGACCATAAAATCCAAAATTTTTGAGAATTCTTTGAATTCCATGAAAAAGAAGATAATTTTTCTTTTAAAGATAGGTGAGGTATAGGGCACATGGTATTATTTCCAATTTTTATAATGAACCATAGCCCACGAACGAAGACTTTACAATAAGAAAATTAAGATCTCGAAGGGAGGTTTGCTTTTAAAACAAAAATACCATATAAGGTATGTGGGCAGTCCTCCAAGTTCAAGCAAGGAGGACATGCTTATGGAGCATTTTCTGCT
>CAYJHV010000304.1:0-2570 GCA_964369825.1 uncultured Desulfovibrionaceae bacterium
CTCCACACTAACCACCAACCACTAACCTCTATTTTTGGACAAAGCAAGGCACTAGCCACCAATAGCCACCATATTTTTATTTGCCACGGCACTTCTTTTTTGCCTAGCTTTCAATAAGGCTTCGCCAAGTGGTTTACGCTTAATGGCCTTTTCAAATATAGTTAATAACCTCGGTATCATTTCATTGTCATATGCAGGATTTCGCAAAATTTCACGTAAATCATATTCGTTGTCGGCAAAAAGACAGGTGCGCAATTGTCCGTCAGAGGTGACACGCAAACGATTACAAGAAGTACAAAAATGATTGGACAGTGCCGAAATAATACCGATACGCCCGTGACCGCCCAACACATTATACATGCGAGCCGGTCCATTGTGCGCCGCATTGGAATTTTTTTGCGTACTATTACCTTCTACAGATTGTAAAGAGACATATTTTTGCGCTTCTTCCAAGAGACTTTCCGAGGGCATAAAAAGAGCATCGCTCCAAATGGTATCACTGCCCATGGGCATAAATTCTATGAAACGAACATCGACGGGATTTGCTTTGGCAAAGGCAGTAAACTGCTCCATTTCCACATCAGTAACCCCTCGAATGGCCACGGCATTAATTTTAACGCTGATATCAGCCTCAAGTAGGGCATAGATGTTTGCTAAAATTTCATCTAAATAATCTCTGCCCACAATACGATTAAAGGTTTTGCTTTGGAAAGAATCAAGAGAAATATTCATGGCTTTAATGCCAAGGGCTTTAAGTCTTGCCACGTGCGGACGCAAAAGGGAACCGTTGGTGGTTATACGTAAATCCACCTCGGGGTATTGAGTGTGGATGTTTTCCACAAAATCCATAAACCCCTTGCGAGTAAATGGCTCTCCACCTGTGAGGCGAATTTTTTCGATACCGACTTTGAGCGATGCCTCAATTAAAGTAAGCATCTCTTCGTAGCGCAAACAATTTTCATGAGCAATAAAACTTTCATCTTTATTGCTACGGCAGTAACTACATCGAAAGTTACAGCGATCCGTTACCGAAAGACGCAAATATCGAGCTATGCGTCCATGTTCATCAGTCAATAAAAAAGGCTTATTATTCACGTTCGTAACCGGGTAAAAGAAGCGTAGCGGCTCCTGCTTGTCCCTGTCCCTTGGGACAGTTTTTTTGTAAATAACAAATTTCACACGCACCCTTAAATGGGTAATGTGTTACCACTGCAAAACGCCTTGAAAGACTTGGACCATCTTCTTTATAAGGTACGCCAAGTTCACTTAAGGCAGCACGCAAAGTGTCGGTGGGACGAGGTGCCGGTGCGCAACCTGCACTTTCCACATCGGGAAGAACTTCGTGTACTGCTCCCATGCACAATGTTTGTGCCAGCGCATTGTCAGAAAAGGCCTTGGACGGAGCTTCTGCCCAAGAGTTATCAATCTCTTCTTCAACGGATTCCGGCAACCACGTCACGAGATATTTAATTTTTCCCGTGTCAACTTTATAAACATTGAGTTCATTTTTCCACTTATCCCAAAGAGAGGCAAAACGCTCAAAAAGTTGCCCGCCAATACGAGTTTCTTCACTGTTGCGCATGATGAGCTCTAAATCAAAATAAGGTTCTATTTCAATTTTTTCATATGTATAGCTACTCATACTTGGTCAAATCTCCCAAATTAAAATCTTTTTTGTGCATGGTCTTGTAGTTCATGCCCCAATGGTTATAGTTATAGTAATGTTTCTTGAAAATTTGTGCAAGGATAAAACCTGCATTTTTCAATTTTTATACTGTCATAAAATCGCCAATTTTTTTTATTAAGGTAAAGCGAATATGCAAACAAGGGAAGATTTTTACTCCATAGCTAATAGAATTGACCTGCGTGGACAAATGTTTTATATAGTCTATCCTTACACGTCGCTAAGACAAGACGCCGTATTGCTTGCGGCAGACGCTGCCAAAGCCACTCAGGAATATATGCTGCGGCAAGAAGTGCAACACATGAAGAATGAAAGACTTTCTCCTGCTTCACAAGTTCCGGTATTGATAAATCAAAATAATGGAAAATTGTGGCAAAATGATGTTTCAGTTTCTCGTGGAAATACGCCGGAAATAACAACCGGAGCTGTTGTGGTTGCACAAGGCTAATGATACTATTATAATAAAAGGAAATAGCCATGGATGATACCAAAGATTGCCCAAAGTGCATTCGCTATGAGTACGAAGAAGACCCCGGAGCAAAACTTAAGGTAGCGCACGGAGTTTGGGGAGGGGTAAGTACGCAAGGGGAAATCGAGCTTAATTTTTATGCCGAAAGCGATAAGTTACCACACGTAGCCGAAAGGCTATTGACACCTGAGGGCATAATAGGGCCTGAATCCATACCACAAAATGAAGATCCTCGCATTATAATACGACATGTACATTCAAAAATCCTCTTAAATTATAATACGGCACGAGCACTTGCAACGTGGCTTGAAGAGAAAATTGAAAGCATAGAAATGAATGAGACCGGCTCTTTTTTTTATGACGACAAAGGAATTGAGCAATAAATGCAACAAACTTTTCATATTATGACCTTTGGTT
>CAYJHV010000305.1:0-2551 GCA_964369825.1 uncultured Desulfovibrionaceae bacterium
TGGAAGTACTCAATCCCGAAACGCTTGAACCGGTGGAAGAAGGGCAAGTGGGAGAATTAGTCGTTACCTCACTATGTAAGGAAGCTACGCCGCTTATACGTTATCGTACCCACGATTTAACCCGTTTCATCAAAGGTAAATGCGCCTGTGGCTTGTCTATCCCACGTCATGACAAAATATTGGGACGCAGCGATGATATGCTTATTTTCCGAGGCGTTAATGTTTATCCCGGACAGCTTATGGACATTATCGGTCAGTTTCAAGAGCTTGGCGGAGAGTATCAAGTGGAATTGTCTCGAGATGAAAAATCTCTTGATCACATGCTCTTACGTGTGGAACGTAGTGAAAAGACCACGGCAGACAATGACAAAAATCTTGGCGATGCCCTTGCCAGAAAATTGCACAAAAGCCTCATGGCACGAGTGGAAGTGAGTATTGTGGATAATGGTACCCTCCCACGTACCTTTGGCAAATCCAAGCGTGTCACCGATACAAGGCAATAATTCTTTGGCTCACGTGAACTGAATGTATTAACGGCTAATCAAGTAATGATTAGCCTCCTACCCTGTTAAACGGAAGCAAGTTCCTGCTCATTTTACATGGCGTAAAATTTTCGCTTTCGCAAAAATTTTGTTAGTCGTCACAGAAAAAGCATGTTTTAACATCATAAAAATGCCGGAAAAGTGCACTTCGTGCCCTTGTTTCCGGCATTTTTGCTTGTTTATTTTAAATAAAAATTGTTTGATTTTAAGTTATTACCATATTTCTCAGTGACGACTAACTATCCTCAAATTTTGTTTCTTAAAAGACCTCATCTGCGCAATTTGTTGTGCAAATGAGGTCTTTTAAGATTTAAGATCCCTGTATAATTGATTTTTTACATAGCTTTATGTGCAAAAGATAATTTTGTATCTACACACAAAAAAAAGTGTGCAAAGGTCTTAAAACATGTTCAGAGGTAAAACTTTTCCCATTTGGATGCGAGTAAAAAGTTTAAAGTCAATTAAATCAAATGAATTAAATTTGGCTTAATTTTTGCAATTGCAAAATCAAGACTTTTTGAGGTTAAAAGTGAATCTTTTACAAAGTGGGTGAAGTATGTCAATCGCAAGCATAGGATCAAGTAATACATCGTTATATGCATACCAATGGAATAACCAACAATTGCAGGGTTCTGTAGGTACAAGCAGATCTACTGTCAATGCCAGTGCATACAGCTTTAATGGTTTAAGTACCATTTCTTCCATGGTAGAACTTGCTAAATATGCCATGGATGCCATGGGCGTTGACAGCAATGAAAGGGTAACTTTTAGTCAAATTGAAAAATATAAGCAAGAGTTGGAAGATAATTTCAGCAAAAATCTTAATGAAAATATTGAAAACACCAACATCAGCGATCAAGTCTATTTTACCGTAAGCCTTGATGCAGATGGTAAAGCCACCATTATTTCAAGCCATGAAGATCAAGATAAAGTTCAAGCTTATTTTGATATTTATCCTGAAGTTACCAATGCTTTACGCAATGAACTTGACCTTGCCGGTTTTGAAGGAACGGTACAATTTTCCGTGAATGCTTCCGGCGTTATTACCTCTGCCAACTCTTCTCAAGGCACGTATTCAAAAGAACTTGAAAACAGTACCATCGGCACCGATATCATTGAGGGGGTAAAAACTGCCGATGAAGAAATTACCGAACCATTTACCTTGCGTGTGGAAAATTCTGCATTGGTACTTGATGACTCGGATCATCCCAATGCCACTGCCATAGAGGAATTTTTAGCCGACAATCCAGCTCTACTGGATGATTTAACCGCATCGCTTGACGAAATTGAAATTGACCTTGCCAATTCAAATATGCGTATGTACATAGATGATCAAGGTAAAGTACGTATTGAATATATTGACGAATCTGAAAATACCGAAAGCAACACCTCTTTGCAAGAATTTCTCAATGAAAAAAATGTGGGCAATGACATTAAAACTAATCTTAAAAATATAGGCATTGACCCTGATATAGATTTCCGTTTAACGGTGGAAGATGGTAAAATTGTGGTCAACAGCGATCATCCGGATGCTGCAAAAGTCCAAATTTTATTGGATAAAAATCCTGAACTTACCAAGGATTATTTACAAGTTGATGCCTTAGCCGGTCTTGATGGCGCACGTAAAGCCATGCAAATAGATCCCACCGCCTTGCGTAAGCGCATTGAAATGGAAAGTATGGCTACGTGGTGGGCAAATACCGGAACTTCCAGTATCGGTGCTTTTAGCGGGGGCAGTTTAAGTTCTTATGCCGGTATTAACTCAATAGTATAACATTTTATTTCTATAAAGATAATTGTGCTGCGACTCTTCTTGCCATGACAATAGGTCATGCTTGAAGAGTCGTAGCACTTAAAGCATACAATACAATCAGCAATAATTCAAAACCTCTGCACACTCATTTTTGTATTCATATGCAGACATATATTTTACACAGAGAAACTATACTTTAAATTAATTAGTCGTCACTGAAAAAGTGCTTTTTCTCGAGAGTATCGTTTATTCAGCA
>CAYJHV010000306.1:0-2550 GCA_964369825.1 uncultured Desulfovibrionaceae bacterium
GTCCGGGGAATTGGCGGATATATTCTTTGCGGCAAGTCATAATACCAAGGTAAGGACCACCAAAAGAAAGGGGCATTCCGAGGGCTTGACCGTCGGCCACTGCCACGTCGGCTCCCATTTCGCCGGCAGTTTTCATAACGGCCTGCATGACGGGATAGACGGACATGATGGAAAGCACTTTTTGGCTTTTGGCATGGGCAAACAAATCGCTATAATCTTCAATGGAACCAAAGAAATTGGGATTCTGGGTGATGATGGCAGCAATATTTTTGTCCACGGCATTTTTAAGAGCAGCAAAATCGGGGCGTCCGCCACTGTGTGGTACGGTAACAATTTCTACCTTAAGATTGCTGCAATAATCTTCCACCATGCGTCGCCAAATGGGATTAACGCCGCCATCCATGATGATTTTATGACGTTTGGTTTGACGCACTGCCATGAGAACTGCTTCAAAAAGTGCGGAACCGCCGTCGTACACAGAAGCATTGGAGCAATCCATGCCGAAAAGACGAGTCACAGCCGTTTGATATTCAAAGATGGCTTGCAAAGTTCCTTGTGAAAATTCAGGTTGATAAGGAGTGTAAGCGGTATAAAATTCCCCACGAGAGGTAAGAGCATCCACAGCTTTTGGAATGGAATGGTCATAAAAACCGGCTCCCAAAAAGCTGATTATATTTTGTGAGTTTTTAGCGGCAAGACCATCCAAAAAGGCGCATACGTCCATTTCGCTTTGGGTTTTTGGCAAGTCAAAAGATTTTGGACGCATGGAAGGTTCGATGTCTGCAAAGAGATCGTCAATGGTCTTCACGCCAATGCGTGCAAGCATTTCCTGCACTTCCGCTTCAGTATGTGGAATATAGGGCATAAATTCACCTAATATTATTTAAAATGTGTAAAAATATATTTTTCAAAGTACATTAAGAACAACTAAGCATAATTAAAATGACTAAAGGGAAAGTTTATCGAGCTCTCCCTTTAATCGTTGTCTATTAATGTTCTTCAGATGCACAGAAAGCATCGTAAGCATCGGCATCCAAGAGATTTTCAGGTTTTTCACTTAATTTTACTCGCAACATCCAAGCTTCACCATATGGATCGGCATTGACGGTTTCAGGCGCATCGTTCAAGCCTTCATTAACGGCAACAACTTCTCCGCTTACCGGCGCAAAAAGTTCACTGGCAGCTTTAACTGATTCGATGGAACCAAACTCTTCACCGGCAGTGAGGCTTGCGCCTTCTTCGGGCAGGTCAACATAGGTAACGTCACCAAGGGCAGCTTGGGCAAAATGAGTGATGCCAATAACAGCTTCTTCGCCTTCTATGCGAATCCATTCGTGGGTTTTGTCATATAAAAGTTCTTTAGGTGTGGACATGTTCTTCTCCTGTTCTTAAGTGTTTGTAAAAATTATTTATTTTCTAATTTAATACGTGCCGTACCTTTTTCATAAAAAGGCAATGAAACCACCTTGGTCGGCAAGGTAGTCTTGACCGCACGCACGGCAAATTCTGTGTTTTGAGCATAAGCGGCGTTAACCCATGCAAAGGCAATGACATAGCCAAGGGAAGGAGCAAAAGAACCGCTGGTAATGATACCAACTTCTTTGTCAGCCTCATCGCCGCCGACAAGAACAACTTTATCCCCTGCTCTTGCAGCTCTTCTTCCTTCAATGCGCAAAGCAAGTAAACTTTCTTTGACATTGTGAATATTTTCATGACCCACAAAGGGAGCTTTGGAGGTAAGCATTTTTTCAAAGCCGGCTTCAATGGGGGTATGATTTTCGTCAAGTTCATGCCCGTAAAGTGGCATACCACATTCTAAGCGCAAAGTATCTCGAGCACCCAGACCGGCAGGTTTTACACGTTCATCTTGCAAAAGTTTTTCCCAAAGGGAAAGGGCTTTATCCCAAGGTAAATACAGCTCATAGCCAAGCTCACCGGTATAACCGCTGCGGCTGATGAGTACATTTTCACCTTCAAAAATGTCATTGTCAAAGCAAAAATAACCTATATGGCGAAAGTTCTTACCAAAACATGATTCTAAAACGTCAAGGGATTCAGGACCTTGTAAGTCAAGTTTAGCTGTTTTTGCAGAAACATCTTCAATTTTTAAATTTTCCGGTAAACGTGCTTTAAGAGCAGCAAAATCCACCTCGGTACGTGCACCGTTAACCACCAACATGTAGGATTCATCTTCCAAGCGATAGGTAATTAAATCGTCAATGATTTTACCTTGTTCATTAAGTAAAAAGCCATAACGGCATTTACCGGGTTGTAAAGTTTCAAAATTTTGTGTCACTGCTTTGGCGAGGGAAGCGGTAGCACCATCTCCACTTATTAAAAATTCGCCCATATGACAAATGTCAAAGAGCGAAACTTTTGTACGTGTATGTTCATGCTCGGCTAAAATACCCGCATATTGAATGGGCATATCCCAACCGGCAAAATCTGCCATTTTTGCGCCTTGCGCTTTGTGCCATGCGTGCAGTGGTGTTGTCAGCAATGTGTCCACGCTTGCTCCTTTTTTGTGTCGTTATACTTTAAGTTCAATGT
>CAYJHV010000307.1:0-2549 GCA_964369825.1 uncultured Desulfovibrionaceae bacterium
ATATGATTGCTTTGCTCTTTCTGAGCATGAAGTGTGCTTTATTATGGGCAATGTATCAGAGCGCGGTATAGCAGCAGCCCTTTTATCCAACCGTACCTTACCGCTTTTACACGAACTCTTACTTTCCGGTCTTTCACCTGCCAAAGCTTTGCAAAATGTTAATGCCTGTTTTGACAGCCCATTAAGTAGTAATTTATCAACTTCAAAGGATGCGCCGGTCATCACATCCTTTGTGGGAATTTTAGATTGTCAAAGTGGAGTACTGCGCTTTGCCAGTGCAGGACAATGGCCACCCTATATAATAAATAACATATCTAAACAGGATTATCCTCTGTCCTGTCCGCAACAATTGCAAAATATGCACGAACAAGCTCTTGGCAGCGGTATACAAAATGAGTATACACAAATGACTGTATCACTTCTACCAGGGCAAACACTTTTTTTTATACCTGAGCGACTTTTACTTTTGCAAAATGAGCGCTTACACAGCTATGGACATGTTGGTCTAGCAAAATTTTTTGCAACAAACCATCCCACACCTCAAGAACTTGTAAATGCATTTTATCAAAATATTACCGATTTTACGGCAAATAATATTCATGATGATGTGGTACTTTTTGCTATAAAATTGGACGATTATGTTAAAAGTTAAGAAACACTGTTTCAATAGACGACACTGAAAAAGCATGGAAATGGTTTTTCAGTGTCGATTATTTCAGTTCATAAGTAATATCTTTTTTTAGTAGTTGCTTAAACGTTTCAGTGTCTACCGGGCGAGAGAAATAGTACCCCTGCCCCATATTGCATTTTAATTCTCTGAGCCAAAGTGCTTGCTGTAAAGTTTCAACACCTTCGGAAACAATTTTCATATTTAATTTTTTGGCAAGGTCAATGATTCTTTCCACAACAATTTGACCACGTTCGGAATCGTGGTTAAAGTCCAAAAATGACTTATCGAGTTTGAGTACATCCACATTACTGACGCTCAATCTGTTCAGCGAAGATTCACCCGTACCGAAATCATCCATGGCAATGGAAAAACCAAACTCTTTAAGTTCGGTTATATTGGCAAGAACAGCACTTTCTAAGGTATTGAGAGCGCTTTCAGTAAGTTCGATTTCAATTTGTGATGCTGAAATAAAATATTTCTGTGTGATTGTCAGAAGTTTTTCCACAATATTGTTTTCACACATGGTGACAGCAGATAAATTAACCGCAATTTGAGGAATATCATATTCATCGCTGTTTTTATTAATAAACTTACAAACTTGTTCAAAGATGTACAAATCAAGCTGAGTAATAAAACCGTCGGTTTCCATGGTTGAAATGAATCTGTCGGGATAAATGGGTTCACCGTCAATAGGTATCCAACGAACCAAAGCTTCTGCGCCGGTGATTTTTAAGCTATCAAAGGATATTTTAGGCTGGAAAACTACTTTAAATTCTTCATCTCTCAGCGCACTCTCCATCCTATATACGATATTTAATGTTTCATAAAAATTATGACGCATTTTTTCATTAAAGGTAATATAGGTAAATTTATGATATGCTTTGCCTCGCTTGCGTGCAATATCCGCAAAGTCCATCATATCACTGATTTCTTCGCGAGGATTGTTAATGGGATAAATACCGACGGACATGGTCAAGGAAAAGTTTTTACCCACAAGATTCTTAATGGCATTTTCAAGCAAAACACTTACCACATATTTTATGTCTCGACCTTCATTGATTTTCTTAAAAATAACAAATTGCTCTGAATGTTTACGTGATATAACGGCTTCAATATCACTATAGGCGGACAATAAACAATCCCCCATGATACGGATGACTTGAGTACCAACTTCCATTCCATAGTGTTTATTCACCATACGGAAATAATCAATGTCTAGGCTAATCAATTCATATTTGTTTGGTCGTGCATATTGAAGTATCTTTTGCAGTTTAATTCTGAAATAGCGCATGGAGATAAGTGCGGTTAAGTCATCTGAATGCAACAAATTGAGAAATTCATTTTTTTTACTCATTTGAGTGCGCATGAAAAACATGACAAACAAAAATAAAAAAGTAAGAGTTGATAACAATATATATAGCCAATATTCAAGGAAAAAGCTTTTAATGGTATATGCGGGAGAAAAATCTGCCGTGTGTTTAAAATTTATTTTATAAAGATCCTGGTAAGATACATTGGCAAGCATGGTGTTAAAAATGGGCAAATATGTTTTGGCATGTTTATGCGCAACAAAAAAAGTTATGGGCAGTTCTATGTCCAATGGATATAAATAACCCTTATTTTTAGTTAAAGTATGTGCATATTCTGCATCGGTACTGGTAAAAATAGCTGCATTAATTTCATTATCTTTCAAAGATTCAAGTAAGGTATTAAAATTTTTATAATGTTTTATTTCTGCATGGGGCAAAGCACGATTAAGTTCACTGTAGTCAAAAGCAATGTTTTTTAACATTCCGACTTTTATTTCATTTTTAAATATATCCCTACTGTCATTGATATTTTGCGAACGATTAATGAGCATAATCATTGGTACATACTG
>CAYJHV010000308.1:0-2548 GCA_964369825.1 uncultured Desulfovibrionaceae bacterium
AGTTTTCCCCTTTCCACATAATAAACTTCCTTCAAACAGATTCAAGCTTACAATTCAGGTGGTAATTGTTTGAGTTGTGCCCATGAATAGACAGGTCCACTTACACATACGTATTCACTGCCAAGGTTACAGCGTCCGCAGATGCCGATGCCACATTTCATACGTTTTTCAAGGGTTGTAATGATGCTTTCATCGGGAAAGTTCATTTTTTCAAGAGCTTGCACGGTGAATTTAATCATTATGGGCGGACCGCAGAGCACTACCACGGTTTTCTTGGGATCCGGAGCAATTTCGGTAAGGATATTTGGTATAAGTCCCACCAAACATTCCCAACCTTCACAAGGGCTATCGATGGTTAAATGACAATGAAGATCGGGGTGTTTTTGCCAGCCTTCCAATTCATAGCTAAAGGCCATATCTTTGGGGCTGCGAGCACCGTAGAGTAAACTAATTTTACCATAATCTTCTTTATGTTCAAGAACATCGAGCATAATGGTACGAATGGGAGCCATACCGATACCGCCGCCCACAAAGAAAATATCTTTGCCTTTCCATTGTTCCCTTGGGAATGCATTTCCTAGGGGAGCACGAACGCCCACTTTATCACCGGGAGAAAGTCTGTGTAAGGCTTCGGTTACTTCGCCGGTGCGCATGACCGAAAATTGCAGATATTCTTTGTTGGAAGGTGGACTATTTATAACAAAGGTAGATTCACCTGCGCCGAAAAGTGAAAGCTGTCCCACTTGTCCGGCTTGGTGGCTGAAGTTTTTCATAACTTCTTCGTCATCAATAACTACCCTAAATGTCATAATATTATGTGTTTCTCGAATAACCTCTTTCACTGTGCATACATGCGGTAAATAGGGGTTTGATCCAAGGTTTGCAGGAGTATAATCTAATTCTCTTTTTACAGCAGTCACTTTAGCTTTTTCCTTTATAGCAGGTGCCGGACTTTTTTCTTTCAGCACTACTTCGGTTTTTTCTTTTATGACGGGGGAAGCTGCTGCTTCCTTGACCATGGGAGTATGCGTTTCTTTCACTACGGGAGACTGTGTCTCCTTCACAGCGAGAGACTGTGTCTCCTTCAAAGCAGGCGCATATTCTTCCTTTATAACCGGAGATTTAGCTTCCTTCATCATGGGAGCATGTTCTTCCTTAAGCGTCAGCGCTTGCTCTGTTTTAACAACAGGAGCTTGAGCTTCTTTCACCGCCGGAGAAACAGCACCGGCCTTAGCAGGTGGTGTCGGCACATTTTCAGTGATGGCATTTTGTGTGACACTGCTTTGTTTTTTTTGAGCAGCGGCAGTTACCTGCACATCTTGCTCTTTTTGCGTACTTGCAGAAGTAACATTTGCTTCCGGTGCAGCTTTTTTGGCTGTCGGAGTTTTTCTTGTACTTTTTTTAGCAGTGGTGCCGGTGGATTTTCTAGCCATACTTCCCCCTAAACTTGAGCTTTTTCTATGGAAGCCAAGACAATGGCACGAATATCAAGATGCACAGGGCATTGACTTATGCAGCGACCGCACCCATTACAAGAAAAGTTATCTTCCCAAACAATGGGATAATTACTGAACTTGTGTGAAATGCGATTGCGCATACGAAAAGCCTTCTTGGTGCGTGGATTGTGCCCACTGGCTTCACGAGTAAAATGTGAGGCCATGCAAGTATCCCAAGTGCGCAGTCTTTTTCCGCCTTTTTCGTCTAGTCCATCACCTTCATCGGTGATATTAAAGCAATAGCAGGTGGGGCAAATGTAGGTACACGCACCACATGATAAGCAATGCGCCGTTTGTCTTTCCCAAAAAGCAGCATCATCAAAAAGTGCGGCCAAGCTGTCTTTTGCTTTGGACAAATCGGGAGCTTCACCAAGACTGGCATTGGCTTTGGCATGTAAATCAGGCAAAGCGGCACTTTGAGTTGCATCAGCTTCCGGTAAGGAGCATTTGGCAAGCAAAGCAATGCCTTTTTCGCTTACGCCTTCAAGCACATATCCACCCTCCACTTCTGTAAAAAGAATATCGGAGCCGGTTTTGTCGCAAGGACCTGAACCTACCCAATGACAAAAGCAGGTGGAGCAGGTTTCGGTACAAGCGCGAGTTATCACCGTTAAGTTCTCAAACTTCTTAATAAAGTAAGGATCGGCATGTGGTCCTTGAGCATAGGGACGCTCAATGACGGTAAAGCCACGTGCGTCACAAGGACGGCAACCAAAAACGGTGGTTGGCACTACTTTGCTTGAATTATCTTCAAGGGTTAAGGTAGTTTGTCCCAAATCATCAGGATTTTTTACCTTTTTATAAGTAACCAATTCTTCGCAAGCAGGCAAGACTGCTCCCTTGGGCGAAACGGAAGACTTATCCAAAGTAACTTGCATATCTTTAGTATAATTTGCAAAAACAATGGCCTTGCCTTCTTTTGTGGGAACAAGCACCCGTTCTGCATTGTCTTGACTAAGCCATGTCAAAAACTCCGGCATGGCTGCTGCCTTTAAATAGCGTAAGTTGCTCATTTCCATTCCCTCTCTATGATATTCTTTTCTTCCACTTCA
>CAYJHV010000309.1:0-2543 GCA_964369825.1 uncultured Desulfovibrionaceae bacterium
GATTTTTCACGTTAATATAAGCTCTATATCACGGAAAGTATATGCAAAGTCACTTAGGTAAAATACATGTTTCATCTGCTGACATTTGTGTGCTTGCGTGTAGCCCACGCCAAGGCGGTAATTCCGATTATGCGGCGCAACTTTTTGTGCAAGGGCTACAAGCAAAATGCAGTGCACTCAAAGTAAATACGCCTTCTATACAGACGCTCTATTTACGAGAATTTACCATTTCGCCCTGTATCGGTTGTAATGTTTGTTTTTCTCTTGAAAGCTGTATTTATTCTCAAAAAGATGAAGCAGAGTGTCTCTTTTCGTGTATAAAAAACGCTAAGCATGTTTTTTTGACGGCTCCTATTTTCTTTTATCATGTACCTGCCATTGCCAAAGCTTTCATGGACAGAGGGCAACAATATTATGCCAAGCGTATGCAACAAGGTAACCTTGAAAATGAACAAGGTACACTTAACTGTAAAAGCGCCTCTGTGGCTTTGGTGGCGGCACGAAAGCAAGGAGATAATTTATTTAAAGGAACTTTATGGTCTTTGCACTATTTTTTCGATGTTTTTCCCATCAAAATTACAAAAAGCTTACTTTTACCGGGTTTTGATGCTCAAGATGATTTGGCACGTAACGAGGCAGCCTGCACTCAAATCAACATGCACGGTAAAGAAATAGCACAACAATTTTTTAAATCTGCTGTAAATACCTCTGAAAATTAGTGAGGAAACTACAGATGTTGCTCAAATCACCCTTCTCATTATGCTATGCATATTTACAAAAGTATTTTTTTAACGAAAAATACTGCGTAGCCTGCAAAACTCTTTTCACTTTTTGCACACAAACAGAACACCATATACTTTGCCCGAGATGTCAGGACTTAATCCCCTTAAAACCTTTAAATGTCTGTATTCTTTGCGGACACATTTTTGAGCAATTGAATTATACAGGTCAATGCTTGCAATGTATAAAAAAACCTCCTCCTTGGGATGGTTTATACTATTATTCTTTGTATGCAAAACTACTTAAAATATTGATTTTGCGTTATAAATTTTCAAAAGATTTTTCTCTTATTCCTCTTTTATCAACATATTTAGCGCAAACAATCAAAACCATTCCTACCTGTGATATGCTCATTCCCATGCCACGTCACCCTAAACGATTAGGCAGTGAAGGGTATAATCATGTTGTGGAACTTTGTCGCTCCTTGGAGAAATTGTGTCAAATCCCTTTAACTTTACATTCATTACAGCGAACTCGTTACACTTTTCCGCAAGCCGGTCTTACGGCTAAACAACGAATGCGCAATCCAAAAAAATCATTTGCAGCTCATGGCGTCTCGGAAAAAAATATAGTTTTAGTTGATGATATTATGACCACAGGAGCCACTTTGCACCATGCAAGTTTGGCTTTAAGGCAGGCCGGAGCGTATAAAATATATATTGCGCTCATTGCAAGGGTGGAAAAATAGCTATACAGATTACTGATATTATGGTAATGAGACTTGCGTAAACTTATTTGAAACACAAAGCTTTAAAACCATAATGAAAGGAGAATTTCAGTATGAATCTTTTTGATGCCGTGAAAGGCGGCGGTTTAGGTAATATTGGTCAAAGTTTAAATGATATGCTTGGCGGTAAATTAGATACTGTCATGAAAGGTGCCGGTAGTAAAGGAAGTGCCGCTGTTCCCGGTGGGCTTGGAAATGTGGGAGGTCTACTTGGATCTGCTGCCATCGGCGGAGTTCTCGGCGCATTGTTTTCCGGAAAAAAAACTAAGAAATTAGCAAAAAATGCCATCCTTGTGGGTGGAACTGCTGCTGCCGGTGCTCTTGCTTGGAAATTTTACCAAAAATGGTCACAAGGCAATGCTGCACAAAGTAATCAATTTGGCGACCAACCCCAAACTACTTTGCAATCTGCACCTGCCGCTGCGCCTGCACCTCAATCAGACGTTGCAGATCCAACTGCGCTTATTTTGCTGGAAGCTATGGTTTTTGCCGCCAGAGCCGACGGACACATAGATGACGAGGAAAAAGCATATATTCACAATGCCGTGGATTCACTTTTCCCAAATCAAGAGATGACTGCCATCCTTGATGGATTTTTAACAAAGCCGGTGGATCCCATGTCCTTGGCAACTAAAGTCAAAACACCCGAAGAAGCACAAGATCTCTACAGGCTTTCTTGCGCTGCCATTAATGTGGACTCCTTTATGGAACGTTCCTACCTTGATGGTCTTGCCAAGGCTTTGAACATTGAAGAAAATCAAAAAAATAGTCTTGAACTTGAAGCACTTGCCGTGCGTGAGTCCATGTCATAAATAAAAAAGGAATAGTTATGAAATTTTTTGTATTACTTACCATGATGTTCTCCATGCTTTTTGCCTTTGGGTGCCATCATTATGGTAATCATTATGAGAGAAATGTTGTAATACACAGAGACGGTCACAGACCTCCACCGCCAAAACACCGTAATCCACCAAGACATACTACTACAACCACGCGTGTTGTGCATTACAGATAATTTGTTTGAGGATGCATCCTT
>CAYJHV010000310.1:0-2496 GCA_964369825.1 uncultured Desulfovibrionaceae bacterium
ACATCAGTCTTTAATATGTCTTTATGCAGCATACAGTGCAGTCAAATAAAGCTTTTTTGTCATTTGATTGAGAACTTGCGCCACATTTGATAGTCTGCTATTAAATTTATGTTAGAAACTTGTGTTCTAAAAGCTCCTTAAAATTGATAACCTCAAAATAATTTTTTATATATAAATACGAAATATTATGTTCAAAAACATTCTTCTAAAATATGGAACTCACAAAGGATTTTTGAGTGTCATCGCTCTTTGTGGCATAAGTATATTAGCTGTTTTATCACTGTTCCTTTACATTATTTTTGCACCAATACCCAAACTTTTGGATGAAGTTTCTTTTTCTCCCATGATTTTGGATAGGCATGGGGAACTTATGCGCATGGGGCTGAGCAACGATGACAAATACCGTCAACATGTTTTACTTCAGCACCTTCCGGAGCATGTTAAAAAAGCTGTCTTACTTTATGAAGATCAACACTTTTATCATCATCCGGGGGTAAATCCTTTTTCCATATTGCGTGCCATAAAAAGCACTTTAACCGGTACTCGGCGCATGGGTGCGTCAACCATTGCCATGCAAGTGGCTCGTTTACGCCATAAGCTTGTGACTAATACCGTGTCCGGAAAGCTGCGACAAATGCTCTTGGCTTTACAATTGATCTGGCATCATGGGCATGATGCCGTACTGGAAGCTTATTTTAGCCTTGCGCCTTATGGTGGAAATATTGAAGGCATAACGGCAGCTTCTCGTGTTTATTTTCATCAATCGGCACATACCCTTACGCCGGTACAAGCTCTTGCCCTGACACTTATTCCGCAAAATCCCATTGTGCGCTCCTTGAAAAGTGGTGATAAAGGAAGACTTATTGCGCATCCTGCCTTTGATAAAGCAAGAAATACCTTTCATGCTCGTTGGAATCAAGTTTACCCCAATGAAGCTGTACCCACAAAAGCACCGCCTTTACGCATCTTTAACCCCAAAAATATGCCCATGATCGCACCACATGTGAGCATGGAATTGTCGCAAAAAATTCAAAATAATCTTGAACTACCTCGCACAGCCCACACCACTCTAGATATTGATTTGCAAAATATGCTCAAAGAAAGAATACAGCAATATATTGCACATAATAACATCTATGGCTTACGTAATGCCTGCGCTTTACTGTTGCACTGGCAAAGTATGGAAGTGCGTGCCTTGGTGGGGTCGGCTGATTTTTATAATGATAAAATTGACGGGCAGGTGGATGGAACAAGAGCACGTCGCTCTCCCGGTTCTACGCTCAAACCCTTTATCTATGCCTTAGCTTTGGATCAAGGGCTTATTCATCCTCAAACCATGCTTATGGATACGCCAAAGCGTTTTGCCGAGTATAATCCCGAAAATTTTGACAAACAATTTCAAGGACCTTTACCGGCTCATGAAGCTTTGCGTTTAAGTAGAAATGTGCCTGCCATCAGTCTTGGAGCACGCCTAAATCCTTCATTGTATACACTTTTACAAAGGGCGCAGGTGAGGTTTAAGCATAAGGTAAGTTATTATGGCTTGAGTATCATTTTGGGTGGGGCGGAACTGACCATGCGTGAATTGGTGGGATTGTATGCTGCGCTGGCCAATGGCGGCATCTGGCAACCCATTAAAGTATTGCAATCAAATACATTTGAAGAAGACAAATCTTTATTTCCTCTATTGTCACCGGAAGCTGCTTTGGCAACCTTGTATATGTTGGAACCGCCACAAATAAGCGCAGGCTCTCAGCGCAAAAGATTGCCTTGGCGTTATAAAACCGGTACATCCAACGGGTTTCGTGATGCGTGGACAGTGGGGGCTATAGGTCCTTACGTTCTTGCGGTATGGATAGGAAATTTTGATAACAGTTCCAATCCCTTGTTAGTAGGAAATAGAGTTGCTGTGCCATTATATAAAAATATCGCCAAGAATTTAGCTTGGCAGGAAAATTTGCATGATATTTTAGCCGAGAAACACAAAAGCACCAAACTTGTGCAAATTAAAGTATGTAGAGATACAGGCGATGTGCAAACTGATTTATGTGCCGAAAAAACAACCACTTGGTTTATACCCGGACGCTCTCCGGTGAAAAATTCCAATATTTATCGAAAAATCTGGATTGACCCCGACAGCGGCTTGCGCCTATGCGGTCCTTCAAAGCATGGTAAGGAAATCGTGTGGGAATTTTGGCCTTCTGAATTATATCAAAAATTTGCAGAAGCAGGAGTGTATAAACCCTTGCCGCCAAATTACGCCGAGCCTTGTCCGCATATACTTGAAAGCGTATTGGATAATAATTCCATCAATATCCAAAATCCTCAAGAGGGTATAGTTTACCATATGAGTAATACCACACAAAATACCCTCCCCTTGCTTGGTACCAGTACAGCCCACGCCAAAACTTTATTTTGGTTCGTAAATAAAGATTATATAGGCAGTAGCACACCGCAAACTCCATTTTTTTGGAAAATGAAAGTGGGAAAACATCG
>CAYJHV010000311.1:0-2492 GCA_964369825.1 uncultured Desulfovibrionaceae bacterium
GCGAGCTTTACGCAAATCGAGAGCAGCGCGGGGGTCTGGGGAGGAGACCTTTTTTCAAAAAGGTCCCTCCCCCAGAAAATATCATAAACTACAATTACCTGTATAAATCAATTAAACTTTTGCGGCAGTGAGTAAGTCATTGACAGCGTCAACTTTTTCCCACGTAAATTCAGGAAGTTCACGCCCAAAATGCCCATAACATGCAGATTTTCTATAAATCGGACGGCGTAAATCCAAATGTTTTGAAATGAAATAAGGGCGCAAATCAAAAACTTCACGCACAGCTTTGGTAAGAATTTCATCGGGAACTTGGCTTGTTCCGAGGGAAGAAACCAGCACAGAAACGGGTTCGGCAACACCTATACAATAGGCAATTTGCACTTCGCAGCGCTCGGCTAAACCGGCAGCCACCACATTTTTGGCAATGTAACGTCCCATATAAGCACCGGAACGATCTACTTTTGAGGGATCCTTTCCGGAAAAGGCACCGCCGCCATGATGGCCTGCACCACCGTAAGTATCGTTGATGATTTTGCGTCCGGTCAGACCGCAATCCCCCATGGGACCGCCAACCACAAAGCGTCCTGTGGTATTTATGAAAATTTCGCAATCATTTTCCGTAAAATAACCGGAAGGTTCTAAAACAGGACGAATGACGTGGGCACGCACTGCTTCCACAATATCGGCTTGGCTTACACCGTCGGCATGTTGGGTAGAAACAACAACATTATTAATGCGCACCGGCTTTCCGTCTTCATATTGGAAAGAAACTTGGGTTTTGCCGTCGGGACGGAAAAAGTCCACAATACCGGCTTTGCGTACACGAGCAAGTTGTTGTGAAAGTTGGTGCGCCCAGTAAATGGGAGCAGGCATAAGAGTGGAAGTTTCATTGCAGGCAAAACCAAACATCATGCCTTGATCGCCGGCGCCTTGGTCTTCCGGAGCTATACGGTCAACGCCTTGGGCAATGTCCGGAGATTGTTTGTCAATGGAAGAAATCACGGCGCAAGTTTGCCAATCAAAACCCATATCAGAGCTATTATAACCGATATCTTTAATGGTTTCACGAATAACCTGCGCAAAATCAGCATAGCCCTTGGTGGTAATTTCACCGGCAACCACAGCCATTCCGGTGGTAACCAAAGTTTCGCAAGCCACACGAGAATTCGGGTCTTGGGCTAAAAGGGTATCTAAAATGGCATCGGAAATTTGATCCGCCACTTTATCGGGATGCCCTTCGGTAACTGATTCAGAGGTAAAAAGATATTTGCCTTGTGGAAACTTCATGTTTACTCCTTATAAGAGAATATTATCAATTAAGCGAGCTTTGCCCATGCGCACAGCGCAGGCCATAAGCGATGACTTGTCAATGATTTCTTGTGTTTTTAAAGTGTTACTGTTTACAATGGTAAGATAATCCAAACGCCCCAAAGGCATTTTTTCACTCCAGCGCAAAAGCACTGCTTGTATGAGCCTTGCAACATTGGTTTCCCCTTGTTGCACCAATTGCTTGGCATAGCATAAACCTTGATAAATCTGCGGTGCTGATTGCCTTTCTTCCTGTGTCATATAAACATTACGAGAACTCATGGCCAAACCGTCATTTTCACGTACTATGGCATGACCCAAAATTTCTATGGGAACATTCAAATCTTGTACCATTTTCCGAATAATAGCCAATTGTTGCCAATCTTTTTGTCCAAAAATTGCTGCATTGGCTGAGCACAATAAAAAAAGTTTGAGGACAATGGTACAGACACCTTGAAAATGAGTGGGCCGAGTGATACCGCACATTTGCCGAGAAAATTCCGGTACGCTGACCATGCTGGCATGATCCTCTGCATACATTTCTTCCACACTTGGGGCAAAAAGTATGTCAACACCGTGGCTTTTACAAATGCCTGCATCCCGTTCAAAATCTCGAGGATAGGCGGCTAAATCTTCATCGGGGGCAAATTGTGTGGGATTTACAAAAAGCGAAACTACCACTTTGGAAGCAATCTTTGTGGCATATTGCATCAAGGCTTCATGACCGGCATGGTAAAAGCCCATGGTGGGAACCAAGGCTATTCGCTCACCTTCTGCCTTTAATCGAGTACAATGTTCTATAATTTCTTGTTTTTTCGTCAGTATTTTCATATTAATTTCTTATATAATGATTTTCTTTTAACTTCATACACCTCCACTCTACTTTTGTCTAGCATTCATCTCTTGCTAAACAGGGCTAACCTAAGGCATTCCGATTTATAATATTTTCTGGGGGAGGGATCTTTTTGAAAAAAAATCCCTCCCCCACAAAAAATATCATTACTTTTGAATAAAGCAAGCTACTAGAGGCAATAGCCGCATTATTTTATGTAGAGGAAAAAGCGTATGCAGCACAAAAGAGCATGAATAAAGCAATACCAAAGCCAAAGAAAAAAACACCGTCAAAAGCTTGCAAAACAAATATTAAGCCGCAAATATACGGAGAGATACTTTGAGCTAGGCGC
>CAYJHV010000312.1:0-2491 GCA_964369825.1 uncultured Desulfovibrionaceae bacterium
GATTTTCGGTCGCATTGACTGACGTCAATGCTCCAAAGACCTTGCGCAATGAATTGCGCAGAGGTCTTAAAACTACGATGCCCGAAATAATTTAGCTGCAGCGTGCAATTTGTCTTGTTTACCAAAAAGATAAACAATGTCATGAGCTTTAAGGACAAAGTCAGCATTGGGTGTGGGAATAAATGCCCCTTGATGATTTACTGCCACCACAATGACTCCATATTGTTGGCGTAATTGTGAATGCATAAGGCTGGTATCACATAGGCTTGCATTTTCTTCAAGGCGTATGGAAAAGGTCCCCACATGTGGAAGTTGTTCCATAAGGGTTGCAAGGTCTCCCGTTTGTTGTGAAGAAGCCCTAAGCATAGCATAATTTTCTTGGCGAATGGATTGCGTAATGGCATCGATGTCTTGCTTGGGAATAAGATAATGATTGAGAACTCTTGAGAAAACTTCCACCGAAGTTTCAAATTCTTCTGCCACCACATCACCTGCACCTAAGCTTTGCAAGGTGTTCACCTCTGTGATAAAGCGAGTACGAGCGATGATTTGCAAATGAGGATTAAGGTTAACGGCTTCAGCCACGGTGGCTTGAACGGCAGTGGGATCAGATATAACAATGGCCAATGCCTTAGCAGTGGTAATGCCAAGGTGTTCAAGGACAGCAGGTTGAGAGGCATCGCCATAATGGATGGGTTCTTTGGTATGAAAGCGTTTTACCGTATCGGGATTCATTTCCAATATAACATAGGGTATAGAGCATTTTTTTGCAGCGCGCGCAAGATGTTGCCCGCTGATCCCAAAACCTACAATAATAAGGTGATTATCAATGCTTTGTTGCACAGGCAATTGATTACTTTCAGCATTATCCACAGAGAGTTCCTGCTGCTCTGTCTGCCCAGCAGTTGCTTTTACCGTATTTCCGGCATGGTTTTTTTGAATGCGTCTTAAAGGTACACAAAGATTGGCAATATTGGGAGCAAAACGCATCAGTGCCGGAGTGAGCATCATGGTAATAATACTCATGGCAAGAAAGGCTTGATATTGATCCTTGGATAAAAGCCCGGCATCCATACCTGAATTTGCCAAAATAAAGGAAAATTCACCCACCTGAGCCAAAGTTAATGCTGTGATAATGGCAGTACGTAATGGATATTTTTGAATAAGCACCGCCGGTAAAATGAGTAGAGCCTTAATAACAATAAAGAGCAAGGTGGTACCAAAAACTGTGGGCCAGTGAATAAAGAGATAGTTTACATCAAGCAACATACCCACAGAAATAAAGAAAATACTCATAAAAACATCACGATAAGGCAAAACACCCGAAACAACGCTCATGCTGTATTCTGAGCGAGCAAGAAAAAGCCCGGCAAGGAAGGCACCAAGGGAAAGGGACAAACCAAGCCAAGCGGTAAGTGAAGCAAGCCCCATGCACAAGCCAAGGGTGGTCAGGAGCAAAAGCTCACGTACTCTTGTACGTACCACAGCTTCCATAAAACGATGGAGCCCAAATTTGGCAAATAATAATACCGATCCAAGCACCAGCACCACTTTTCCAAAAGCCCACAATGCACTAAGCGGATCGGGGTCAATGCTACCGCCAAGCAAGGGTACCATTAGCATCATGGGAGCTACCATAATATCTTGAAAGACCAAGATGGCTAGCGAAAGTTTACCTGCCGGAGTGGCAATGGAACCTTTTTCTTGTAATAGTCTGAGGACAATGGCAGAAGATGAAAGAGCCACTAAGCAGCCTGTGAAAATGCCAAAGGCAAGACTTTTATCAAAAAAAACAGAATATATTAAAACGATACAGCCAATGGTTAAGCCTATTTGTAAGCTTCCGCCTAAAAATACAGGTTTTTTCAAGCGAGCCAAAGCATCTCCCGATAACTCCATGCCAATGGTAAAAAGCAAGAGTGCCACGCCAAGTTCGGCTAAAATGTCCAAGTTGTGTACATTTTTAATGATACCCAATAAAGAAGGTCCGCACAAAATGCCTGTGAGCAGAAAACCAACGGTTGCCGGCAAACGTACTTTATTGCAGATGGTATTAACAATAATGGAAATAAGAAAAATTATAACTAATTCATTAAGTAAGGGCACGTGCATGGCATTTCCTTTTATTGTGAGAAGATGAAAATTTCTTTTGAAAACTATAGTACAGTATGCAAAAGTGCAAGTAAAAATTTCTCTTGCAAGAGCTATTAAAAAACTGTATTCGCTGAAAAAACAAAGATATGAATAATCTTAATTTAAACTTAGCCGACGATAATTTTAGAATAAGAATTTATAAAATATATTTTAAGGTGAAATTTAATTAAAATAATAATTGGAGTATCAATGAATTATGATAAAGCAAAACAAGAGCGTTATGTGGGAGATCTTTCCAAACGCTTTGCCGCCGGTTTTTTACGTTTCCAAAAACAATGGTTTTGTGAAGAACACAATATTTATGAAGATTTAAAAGAAGGTCAACGCCCACTGGCTT
>CAYJHV010000313.1:0-837 GCA_964369825.1 uncultured Desulfovibrionaceae bacterium
TGGACGCCATGTTTGCAGCGCACGCAGTCCAGTTTGCACCTCTTGCGAAATGGAATTTTTCTGCCCAAAAATCCCTTGGAAGTCTCCTAAAAAAAATCCTCTGCACAATTGTTTTCTTATATAGTCGATACTGAAAAATGTATGGGAATGCGTTTTTCAGCATCGACTAAGTAAATATTCTCTATTATTTTTTAGGGGCTTTTTGTATACGTAAAGCCGGCAAGCCTGTACCTAATTTTTCTGCTTTTTGCATCAGTGCCGAGGCTTCCGGGCGTAGCCAAGATTGACCGTCCAGTAAATATTGTTTGCAAGCTATTTGACCATGCTCGCTGTCAACAAAGCCATTTTGGCGTAAAAGTATGTTGCGTTCAAGAAGGCAGTGACGAATGCCGAGGGTATGAGTATGCATAAAAACAGCTTTTTCCACACATTCTTGATGCTTTGGTTGGCACAAAAGGCGTAAAAGTCCATGTGGACGATTTTTTTTCCCCACACCGCAAAGCCATAGCACGTCAAGAACTTGCGGCATATTGCTTAAAGATTGGATGGCGGCACCTATTTCTTCACCGCTTAAATGATCAAGGTGAGTTTCCAACTGGCACACATATTCTTTTTCTGTTGCTTCATTTGCCTGCGTTGTTGTTTCCATAAGCCACAGACGTAAACCGGCAGGTGCAGGGCGTGATCCATAGCCGGTACCCATTTTCAAAATTTTTCCGGGCAAAGGTGCGCTAAATTTGTCACAAAGAACATGTATGAGAGCAGCGCCGGTTGGAGTTACCATTTCGCTCTGAGCAAGACTTGGCCACGTGTTTTGTATGGGTTTGTTTTGCAAAA
>CAYJHV010000313.1:847-2487 GCA_964369825.1 uncultured Desulfovibrionaceae bacterium
CTCGCATTGGATGGTACCGGAAAACCAAGGCAAGGGAGATGCCAGCACTTGATTTATGCCAAGTTTATGAAGTCCCCAAACGGCACCTAAGATATCAACCACGGTATCAATGGCACCAACTTCATGAAAATGCACATCTTTTGCGGGAATGGCATGAGCATGTGCTTCTGCCAGGGTTAGTGCCTCCAAGATAGCAAGAGCTTTTGAGCGTACTGCATCGCCAATGTCCACACGTTGAAAAATTTCTGCAATATCATGGGGGTGGCGTAATGGTTGCGCACTTGGCCAAGTAACGTCCACACGCAAGCCGGGGCCTGCCGTGCGATTTTCTTGCCATGTTTTAATGTTGCATTCTATGCCTGCCTTGCCAAGTAAGGATTGTAAGGGAGAAAAGTCTACACCAAGATGACAGAGGGCGCCTAAAAACATATCACCGCTTACGCCGGCTGCACAATCACAATATATTTGCATAAAATCTCCTAACGAAAAATTTATAGAGGCATTTTGCCACTTGAAGTGAATCGCTGAACAGTATATAAGTAAAGAAGTGGTCATGGCAATGTATATTTGACTGTTAAAAACGTACCATTCTATATGGTACTCAGAATTATGGGGGAAAATTATGCTTATAAAAGATTGGATGACCAAGGAAGTTATTTTTGCAACTCCCGAAACTTCTGTTGTAAAAGCTACAAAGCTGATGAAAGACAACAATATAAAACAATTGCCCATAGTGGACGATCAAATGCATGTGGTTGGCATTATTTCAGATCGGGATGTAAAATCGGCAACTCCTTCAACTGCCACCACCTTGGATGCACGAGAACTTTTGTACTTACTTTCAGAGCTTAAATTAAAAAGCATCATGACCATTGATCCACTCTGTGTCGGTCCAAATGATTCCATAGAAAAAGCAGCTTTGATTATGGAAGAAAAAGATTATGGGGGTTTTCCTGTAACGGAAAATGACAAATTGGTGGGTATCATTTCAGGGCATGATATTTTTAAAGTACTCATCAGTCTTATGGGTGCAAGGCAAGCCGGTATTTTGTTGGCATTTGAATTGCCGGATAAAGTGGGAACATTGCGTCCCGTGCTTACTACCTTGGCAAATCAAGGTGCCAATATTTTATCCATCTTGTCTGACCATGAGCATCACAATGATGCAAGACGTATTTTTATACGCATTCGCCCTCTTGCTTCCAAAGAAAAAGAAGAAATGCTCATTACTTTACTTGAGCAAGAGCACAGTTTGCTGTACTATAACAAGATATCTGCTTCATAACTATTTGATAAGTTGAACTTTAAAAAAAATAAAAATAATTAAAAAAAAGTTTTGCCAGTCACTTGCCATTTCTAAAAGATTGTGGCACTTATACAGTCAGTCAAAGTGCATGAGGCACTTAAACCGATTTTGTAGAGGTTTTTTGCTCCTGATATTTTAAGGGGTATGTTGGTATACCAACTGTGAGAACAGGTTGGGATTTAATGATGAAACTGTCCAAGGAGGACAAGAATGGCTGAGATTACTTATAAGGGTAAAAGTTTTGAAGTGGATGAAGATGGCTTTTTGCTTCGTTTTGACGACTGGTGCCCTGAATGGATGGAATTTGTAAAAGAATCCGAAGGGATTACCGATA
>CAYJHV010000314.1:0-2485 GCA_964369825.1 uncultured Desulfovibrionaceae bacterium
AATAATATTTTCAATTAAAAATTATTCTTGAATTCTTACTCAAATAGTGTACATTCAAGTTGCCTATTTTCATAGTTTTAATTTAAGGGACGAACATGACTTATACTGCACAAAATATTGACAAGCAACGCCTCCTAGGCACCATTTTTAATGCTCTTCAACTGCCACTGTCCTGTTTAGATATTGATGGAAATCTAATGTATGCTTCGGAAAGCTTGCTTAAGATGTTTAAAGTTACCAATATAGAAGAACTGAGAGAAAAATATTATTCTTTTACTCCAAAATTGCAACCGGATGGATCTGATTCCTTTGCGCTTGGAAAAAAATATATGCAAGAAGCCATAGATGATGGTTTTTCTCGTTTTGTATGGGCACATACTTTGGCAGACGGAGCTGAAGTGCTCATGGAGTATACTTTAACTCGTGCCGAATATGAAGGTAAGACCATCATTATTTCATCTATTTCTGATTCACGTCATTTATTGGATAGCCTTGATAAGCAATTTGCTGCCGACAAACGTGCCAGAGCCATGCTTGACGCTGCTCCCATGGGTATCAGCTTTTGGACTAAAGATTATAAATTGGTGGATTGTAACGCCGTTACTTTGCAAATTTTGAGCATTGAAGATAAGCAAGAAATTTTGGAAAATCCGGGGAAATTTTACCCTGAATTTCAGCCCAATGGAAGGAAATCTCACGAAGAAGTTATTAACATTATAGATTATGTATTTGAATGTGGGCAGGCACAACTTGAGTGGGTACGTAAAGACAGCAAAGGAAATCTTATTCCCACAGAATTGACCTTAAAGCGTGTGCAATATGGCGATGTGGATTTGGTGGTGGAGTTTTCCCAAGATTTGCGGCAGTTACGAGAAAGCCAAAAGTTAGCCGCCGAAGCAGAAGAACGCAAACAAATTATGCTGGACACCATGCCGTTGGTGGCAAATTTTTGGAATAAAGATTTTCAAAATATTGCATCCAATCAAGCTGCCGCAACCCTTTTTGGTTTGAGAGATGCCGAAGAATATCTACAAAACTTTCATTTTTTATCGCCGGTATTTCAACCGAGCGGCTCACCTTCCAGCGTGAGTGCAAGAGATAAAATACGGCAGGCTTTTGAAGATGGATATTGTAAGTTTGAGTGGTTACATCAAAAACTTGATGGAACCCCCATCCCCTGTGAAGTGACACTTATCCGAGCAAAATATGCCGGTGACGATATTATACTTGGGTATACCACAGACTTGCGGGAACTTAAAGAGAGTCAAGAGCAAGCACAAGAAGCGGAAGAACGCAATAAAACCATGCTTGATACCATGCCACTTGGCGCCACTTTTTGGACAAAGACCGGTAAGCTTATTGATTGTAATTTAGCAGCATCCAAATTGTTTGATTTTAATAGCAAAGACGAGTTTATGGAAAACTTTCACAAGCTGTTACCTCACAAGCAACCAGATGGGAGCGTAACCACAGAACTTATCAATAAAGGTTTTACCAAAGCACTTAAAGAAGGAAGCTTTAGCGAAGAATGGATGCATCAAAAGCTTGATGGTACGTTTATTCCTTGTGAAGTGTCGTTGCGCCGTTCTTCTTTTCGCGGTGAAACAATAATTGTAGGTTATATCGAAGATCTGCGAGAATTAAAAGCCAGTCAGGCAGAGGCAAAAATTGCTGAGATGCGCACGCAAATTATGCTGGATACCATGCCTTTATGTGCCAATTTCTGGAGTAGAGAGTTTATTAATCTTGCCTGCAATGAAGAAGCGGTACGCCTTTTTGATTTGAAAAATCGGGATGAATATCTCACAAGATTTCATGAACTTTCACCGGAATTTCAACCTGACGGTCAGTCTTCATCCAAAGCTGCCGCAAAAAATATTTTAAAAGCTTTTGAAGAAGGACAATGCAAATTTGAATGGATGCATCAAAAACTTGATGGAACCCCCATGCCTTGTGAAATATCGTTGATCAGAGCCAATATTGACGGTGAAGATTTTGTGGTGGGTTATACACAAGATTTACGTGAGTTAAAAGCCAGTGAAGAGTTAAGAGTAATAGCAGAGCAGCGCAATAAACTTATGCTTGATACCATGCCCTTATGTGCTAATTTTTGGAATGAAAAAAAGGAAAATATTGTCTGCAATGAAGAAGCCGTTCGTCTTTTTGATTTAAAAAACAGACAAGAATATTTGGATCGATTTTTTGAACTTTCTCCTGAGTATCAGCCCAATGGATGTAAATCCGGTGAATTAGCCGGAGAACATATTGACAAAGCTTTCAGCAATGGTTTTCAAAAATTTGAATGGATGCATCAAAAATTGGACGGTACTCCCATTCCTTGTGAAATCACGCTTATTCGTTCTTCTTTTCGCGGAGAAAATATTGTCATCGGTTATACACGAGACATTCGGGAATTTAAAATCATGTTGCAAGAAATTCAAGCGGTGGAAGAAGATTTACGTAACGCCAAGAACGCTGCTGAGCA
>CAYJHV010000315.1:0-2484 GCA_964369825.1 uncultured Desulfovibrionaceae bacterium
CTTTAAGCCATTTAGCCACTTGTTCAGCAATAAGATAGGTTTCTTCCACACGAGCAACGTGGCGTCCCATGGTAGAAAATACAGTTTCTTTGCCAAGATCACGGAAGTTTTTGGCATCAAGACCAAAATGTTCTTTGAGCATTTTCTTGCCAACGGGAGAAAGCGGAGGATTGGTTATCCACATACGTGAGGCAGGTCCAACTTCAATGACATGTCCGTCGTAACGAGGAGCTTTCACAAAGCTGTACGCACCTTTTTTATCGGGATCAACAATGGTTTCGGCTTCCATGAAGTTTTTATCGGTGGTTTTGTCTTCAAACCAAGAATACTTCACTTGTTCTGTGATTTTTTTAGGCTCAAAAGGCTGATCTTTACCATTAATGTATACGCCGGGCTTCAATAAGAAGTTTTTGGCAGTGCCATCAAGTGGGAAGACACCAAAGCAGGAAGCATTCATGCTGCCATGACCTTGTTTGAAGAGGTCTTTGTATACTGAACCCACAAGGTAGGTAACAGGAAGATATTTATTATTTATAAAGTCTTGAACAACTTTAAAGCGAGCGGCGTATTCGGTCAAAGTTTCCTTGGTAGGAATTTGAGTTGCTCCGCCGGGAACAATACCGTGTACGTGTGGCATTCTGCCGCCAAACAAAGCTACCATTTGGTGAGCAATGCGGCGCACTTCAAGGGCTTCAAGATATTGGTCAACGCCCACTTTGTTTACTTCCGGTGGTAAGCGCAAATCAGGCTTTGCCATGCGGGGCACGAAAGGAGCGGTATCAGGTCCTTTCACATAGTCAAGAGCTGCCAAATGATAGAAATGCAAAATATGTGATTGCAGATAGTTGGCACCAAGAATAAGATTACGGGTCAAACGACCGTTATCGGTAATTTTAAGCTTAAAAGCATCGTCTTGTGCACCGGCAGAGCACATGGCGTGAGATGTGGGACAAACACCACAAATACGTTGCACAATTTGAGTGGCATCACGAGGGTCACGTCCTTTGAGGATATTTTCAAATCCGCGATACATCCCACCGAAAACCTTTGCGTCCACTACTTTTCCGTTTTCCACCACAACCTCGGCTTTGAGGTGTCCTTCAATACGGGTGACGGGATCGATGGCTATAGTTGTTTTAGCCATAGTTGCCTCCTTAATGCGTAAATATTACGCTGAAATTCACTTAATTAGAATAAAATGGGGATGATGCGTCAGGGAAACCGGGTGAGGTACAGCTAATGCAAGTAGCATTGGCAACACACCAGTTTACACCGTTCCACAAACGCTTAAAGGAGTCACAATATGCATCGGGACCTTTACAACCAAGATCATAGCGACAGCCGCTCTTATCCGTAATAATAGGACTCATGACACCTTCATCAAACTTCTCGATAAATGGACAGTTTTCATGGACATTTTGACCATAGAAAGGAGTTGGGCGTCCATCACTGTCAAGAGCTTTGACAACTTCTGCAAGACCTTTTTCAAGACCAAGCTCACCCACAAGCTTAAGAGCAAGGGCAACTGTACCCACAATCCAATCGGGTTGAGGAGGACAGCCGGAAATATTCACCACAGGAGTGGCAATTTTATTTTCCTTTAAGAAGGCACTGACGCCCATGGCTTTGGTAAGCGAGCCTTTGGCAGCAGGAATACCGCCAAAAGAAGCGCATGTACCCACTGCCAAAACAGCAGCGGCACCTTTTGCCAATTCCTTGGTTAAATCGGTCATCATGATTTCATGATGCTTGCCATTTTCATGGGTTTCGCCAACCACACAGAATTTGCCGTCGGCCGCCACAGGAATGGCACCTTCAACAACAACAAAGTATTGACCTTTTTTGGCTTTGGCAATGCTGCGCATATGGTTGATGGATTGCTCACCCTCGGCACACATCACTGTGGGGTGAAATTCAAGGCTGATGACCTTCAAAAGAACATCGGCAATGGTGGGATTTGCACTGTCAAGCAAAGTAACGGAACAGCCTGTACAGCCTTGGCCTTGAATCCAAATGACATCGGGACGCCCGTCACCTGCTTCTGCGGCAAGAACTTCTTTGACTGCGGGATGGAACATTTGGGCTACGCCAAATCCAGCCACAGAGCTTGTACATAATTTTACGAAATCACGCCTATTGAGACTCATGTTATGCCTCCTTAGAGTATGCGGCGTTAATTGAAAAAGGGTAAAGGAAAAACCTAAACCGTGACCACTAAACTTCTTTGAGGAGAACCTTACTCAATTATAATAATTGTGTCAATAAACATTGACAAATGGCGATTGGGAAATAAAAAACAAAGTCAAGTTTTGTATACATAGACAATACAAAAACTTGACTTTGTTTTCATTGAAATTATAGACTTTTTTAATGTTTATTACAAGCCAATATCCCAATCAAGTCCGAATTTATCGTGCAAAATACGCACAGCAAGTTCCACATATTTTTCTTCAATAAGTATGGTGATTTTAATTTCAGAAGTGC
>CAYJHV010000316.1:0-2478 GCA_964369825.1 uncultured Desulfovibrionaceae bacterium
TCTTCGCCGTTAAGTGATTGATTTTCGTGCCTTTACCTCTGCACACTCTTTTTTATGTGTAGATACAAAATCATATTTTATGCATAAAGTTATATAGTAAATTAATTATGCAGAGATCTTGATTTAGTTGTTTATTATTTAATGTTTTTCAATTGATTTATGTGGTTTTTAAGTCAGAAAATCTTGGTATTAAAAAGAGTTAACTTGTATTCATAATTTTCTGCTTATCCTTTTGTGAGGAGCCGTTAGTGCGTTTTGGGAAAAGATAGGGGGTTTTTCTTTCCCCCAAGCAAAGTAACATGTGACAAATATATGAGAATTTTTTAGAATTTTGAATTTTATGACAGAACAACAGCCTTTAGCCGAGCATTTACGTCCCGATGAATTTGAGAATTTTGTGGGACAAGGGCATCTTAAGGAAAGGATACAAGCATTTTTGACAGCAAAACGTTTGCCTTCTTTGCTTTTTTTTGGTCCGCCCGGCTGTGGTAAATCTACTCTTGCGCTCTTACTTGCCAAAGCAAGAAGTGAACATTATGTACGTATTTCGGCACCGGAAGCAGGTTTGCAGCAATTACGGCGCACGCTTACCGGTATAGAGATTTTGGTGCTTGATGAATTGCATCGATTTTCCAAGGCGCAGCAAGATTTCTTTTTACCCTTGGTGGAATCAGGCGAGTTGACACTTATTGCCACCACCACGGAAAATCCATCATTTAGTGTAACCCGTCAACTTTTATCTCGTTTACATGTTTTACGTTTACGTGCTCTTGGTCATGGCGAACTTTTGGAATTGGCAAGACGGGGGGCAGAAAAACTGGGATTACATCTTCATGAGCCCATACTTGAGCTTTTGGTTGTTGCTGCCAGAGGCGATGCCAGAGCTTTGTTGAATTTGGTGGAATATGTCTCTGTTTTAGAGGAAGAAAATAGAACGCTTGAAAAAATTAAAGCCGGTTTGCCGGAAATTTTAACGAGGCATGACAAAGACGGCGACAGTCACTATGAATTGGCTTCGGCATTGATTAAATCCATTCGGGGCAGTGATCCCGATGCTGCGCTGTATTATTTGGCTTGCCTTTTGGAAGGTGGAGAAGACCCTCGTTTCATTTGTCGTCGGCTTATTTTGTCGGCGTCCGAAGATGTGGGTTTAGCGGATCCAAATGCTTTGCCTTTAGCCGTTGCTTGCCAGCAAGCCATTGAATTTGTAGGCATGCCGGAAGGTTTTATTCCACTGGCAGAAACTGTTGTTTATCTGGCTCTTGCTCGTAAAAGCAATAGCACTTATGCTGCCTATCTTATGGCACAAAAAGAACTTAAGGCTCAAGGTCCAAAGCCTGTGCCGGTGCATTTGCGTAATGCAGTTACCGCATTGCATCGAGAATGGGGCTATGGTAAAGAATACAAATATCCTCATAATTACCCTCAAGGTCATGTGGCGCAAGATTATTTGCCCAAAGAGCTTTTGGGGCGGCGTTTTTATAAGGCGCGTTTGCATGGTGATGAGGCACGCTTAAGTCAATGGTGGCGAAAACTTTATCCGCAAAAGGACGAATAAATGCAAAAAGCTTTGCAAGAATATGACAGACATTATGGTTTGGGTGCCGATTATACCAGCCCCGAGGCAAAAATTAGATTTTTTGCGCAAAAATTTCCTAGCCTTGCTTTTTATACTCATGCTTTTTTTGGACCTACCTTGCGCTTGTGTATTTCGGCAAAGCGTGGGCTTTGTGATGGAAAAATGTGGTCCAATTGCAGTGTGGGTATTGGCAGAATTTTGGAACAAGTGGGCGTGCGCATTGAAATAGAGGGTATGCAACATTTTGAAAATCTACAAGAACCTTGTATTTTTATCGGTAATCATATGAGCACCCTCGAAACCTTTGTTTTACCGGGGATTATTCGTCCTCGTAGACCGGTCACTTTTGTGGTTAAAGATGGGCTGATGAAAATGCCTTTTTTTGGCGACGTTTTACGTGCTCGTAAAGCCATTGCTGTGGGCAGGCGCAATCCACGTGAAGATTTGAAGTATGTGCTTGATGAAGGCAAAAAAAAATTAGACGAAGGTGTTTCAATGGTTATTTTTCCGCAAAGCACACGTTCGGTGGAATTTAACCTTAAAAAATTTAACTCCATAGGCGTAAAACTTGCTAAACATAGCCAAAAACCCATTATTCCGCTGGCTTTGAAAACCGACGCTTGGGCGCAAGGTTCGCTGGTGAAAGATTTTGGTGGCATTCAACCGCAAAAAACAGTGCATTTTAGTTTTGGTGCCCCTATTTATGTGCAAGATCAAGGTAAAGCAGAACACGCTCTCATTTGTGATTTTATTCAAGAACATTTGGCAAAATGGGCATGATACAGGTCATTTCGATTTGCAATTTTTTCTGGGGGAAAACCTTTTGCTAGTGCCTTGCTTTATTCAAAAATAGAGGTTAGTGGTTGGTGGTTAGTGTGGAGTGTGAAGTTTTGAGTGTG
>CAYJHV010000317.1:0-2463 GCA_964369825.1 uncultured Desulfovibrionaceae bacterium
AAAATAATAAAGTGTGTTCGCATGTTTACATTATGTGAACACACTTTAGTTATTATAAAAACTTAATGAATTATTAAGCAATTACTAATGTTTTCCCTAATATTCTAGGCTTATTATCATACATGTAGCGTTCTTTGTATGCAGCAAAAAAGTATAGCGACATAATGAAGGCGAAAAACTCAGCTATGGGTACAGCAAGCCATACACCATTTATGCCTATGAATTGCGGTAAAGTGAGAATTGCTAAAGTAATGAAGACAAAGGTGCGTAAAAATGAAACAAATGCCGATATTTTTCCATTGGAATAAGCTGTAAAAAGTCCCGATGCAAAAATATTTATGCCTGAAAAAAGAAAACCTATGGAAAATATGTAAAAACCGTGTACGGTGAGTTCATAAGCCTTTGTTCCACGCTCTAAAAATATGGAGGCAAGGCTTTCATTGATGACAAAAGATATGATGACAAGAACCACGGAACTTACACCAATAAGCTTTATGCAGATAGTAAATAATTTTCTTAATCGAGACTTGTTCATGGCTCCAAAATAGAAGCTTATAACAGGGGCAATGCCTACGGAAAATCCAATGAAAAAGGTATTGATGAGCAATTGGGCATAAAGTACCACGGTAATGGCGGCTATACCATCACTTCCTGCAATTTTTAGCATGGTTATGTTAAATAAATAAGTGGTAACGCCTGTGGCAAGATGCGTCACCATTTCCGAGGAACCATTGCCGCAAGCGGAGAAAATGGACTTTATATCTACGGAAAATGCCACAAAATGCAATTTTTTCTGCGCTTTCTTCGTAGAGAAAAAATATAAACCCATAAGAGTGGGTAATAAAAAACCTAAACCGGTTGCCAGTGCCACGCCTTGCATACCCATACCAAAATACACTATAAATACATAATCTAAAATAATATTTGTCAAACCGCCAAGAACAAGAGCTAAAAGGGCAAATTGTGGTCTACCGGAAGCAATCATGGCATTTTCAAAAATAGTTTGTAAAATGGCACAAGGAGCAAAAAGAGATAGTATCACAAAGTAATCATAACAATATTGATAGGTTTCCTCATTGGCTCCAAGAGTATGAAGTATATCTTGCAAAAATATTTGTGTGAATACAGTAAGCAATATGCCTATGCTAAAACCTGTGACGCAAAAAAGAGTTAGCTTCTCTTTAGCTTTGTACGCCTTTCCTTCGCCTAGAAGTCTTGCACAAATGGCATTGCCTCCCGTCCCCAGCATGGTTCCCACAGCAATAAAAACCGTAATCATAGGCAAAATAATGTTTATGGCAGAAAGAGCGTGTGTGCTGATGAGGTTAGCCACAAAAATACCGTCTACCATGGTATACAGAGACATAAAAATCATCATGGAAATACTTGGTAATGTGAACGTAAGAACATTTTTAAAAGTAATAGTTTTAAGCATAAGTGTCATACTCCTTGAATTAAATTCCTTTCTTTACTGTGAAAAGAATACATGCTAGGCTCACTATAAAGTATGACACAATGTGAGAGTCAAGTGAAAAGGTGAAGAATGGAAAAATATTTGTCCATCGGTGAAATTGTGAAAATGAAAGGGGTAAGCCATAGAGCTTTACGCCATTATGATGATTTGGGAATTTTAGTGCCGGCGTATACAAATCCCGAAACAAAGTATAGATATTATTCAAAAAACCAGATAATCATACTAGATATTATTCAGCTTTGTGTGGCGTTGGGTATACCTTTGAAAACTTTCAAAAACTACATGCTAGAAGATGGCAGTATTGATGCAAAACAGATGATCGTTGACGCTAAAGCCAAGGCTTTGCAAGTGCAAAAGGAAATTGAGCAAAAGCTTTACTTTTTACATTCTGCTTCTGAGCACTTTAGTGACTTTGAGAAAATGTCACAGCAAAAACACACCTATACAAAGCAGATTCCGCAGAGATATTTTCTCACCACATCCGCACCTGAGGATTTCGGGACACATGAAACTTATTGGACAAAGCTCACCATTCTATATAATACAGCATTAAAAAAAGGCTTTGCCTTATCTGTCAATCAAGGTTTGTGTTTTTATTTAAAAGATGGACAAACGCAGGTGAAATATTTTGTAGAAATTCAAAAGCCGGAGCATACAGAACAAGATCATTCCGATATTTTAATCATACCCAAAGCAGAATTTTCATGTGAATGTTTTGAAGACAAATGCTTTTTTGAAGCCTTGAAAAAATATCAAGCGCATGAACAGTACCTTGCAGGAAATATGTTTATTGTATGTGATATACTTGAGGGAAACATCACACACAAAGCCGCCCCTTTTGAAATACAACTATTCTTGAAATAAATTGGGAACATGTGGACTACGATAATTAAGCAGATATTCTTCATATATTTCTTGTGTTATGATTTTACCATCATTCCGATTTTGCATAACCTCTAAAGTGTGATATAAATTGCTTTAAATGATTA
>CAYJHV010000318.1:0-2457 GCA_964369825.1 uncultured Desulfovibrionaceae bacterium
TAAGATTTAAGGTTATTATTGATATAAAAATTCATGTCCGCTGTCACGAGAATTTACGGCATCCAAGGCATTGAGCAAAGAACGCAAGGTAGTATTGAAAAAGTCTTCATAGAGTTCTTCCATATCTTTTGGGCGTTCATAAAGTGGCGTTTCTTCGAGTACGCCGGTAAGCTCATAGAGTTTTGCCAAAGCACTATTTTGTCCGCCAAGACTGTCCACCAATCCTAATTTTTGAGCCTCAAGACCGGTAAAAATACGTCCATCTGCAAGTTTTTGTACTTCTCCCAAGGTCATTTTACGGGACTTGGCAATCATATCCACAAATTGATCAAAAAGATTTTGCAAAATTCCTTGTAAATATTTACGATTTTCAGGAGTCAGCTCTCGCATCATGGACGTTGCGTCTTTATATTTTCCGGTAACCAAAGTTTCTTGGCTTACTCCGATTGCTTTTAATAATTCATAAATTTGAGGAATATCCATACGCACACCGATGGAGCCTGTGATGGTACTTGGATTTGCCACAATATGCTGTGCCGCCATGGCTACCATAAGACCGCCGGAAGCTGCCGTTGCTCCCATGGACGCCACCACAGGTTTTTTCTTGCCAAGTTCCACAAGGGCAGAATAAATTTCTTGAGAGGCGCCTACGCCGCCACCGGGAGAATTGATGCGCAATAAAACACCTTTTACCGAATCATTTTTATGTAATCTGTTTATCCATTTAAGTGTCGGCTCTACTTCGCCAATGGCACCTTCAATGCGTACTACGGCAATGCGCTCACTTTCAGTGATGGGATTTTCTTGAGAAAAGAACAAATTAAAGATAATGACGCCGAGTAAAATAAAAAATCCCCAAAAAATAATAGGGTGACGCTTACGAAAAGGTCTTGGCTGCAAAAGGCGCACAAGTTCCTTTAGAAGTGTTACTGTGAGTAAATCGTCCTGATTTTTTGGTGAAGATATATTGCCATGACCTTGTTTATTTGCTTGCTTATTATCTTGTTCCGATGCAGGTTGTATATGTTCACCTATATTGATGTCCGGCATAGATGTTGATTTATTATTTGTTTGCGGCACTGACGGGGCATTGTCCACAGCTTGCTCTGTATTTTCAGAGTTTTCTGTATTTTCAGAGGTTTCTACAGTTTCGCTTGTTTTGTCATCATTATTCAAATTGAGAGAAAGCGCATCTTTTTTATCCATAAAGTCCTCGCAAAAAATTGATGTATTCAAAAAAAAAGGGAAAGCCTAAACTCTCCCTTTGATTATAAGCTATTTGCTTCTTATGTTCAAGTGAAACTATTTACATAAATACCCAGTTTTATTTCGGAGCATAAATGTATGTTTCAATTATTTATTCTTCAGAACTACCGGCTTCAGCTTTTTCTGCCATTTTTTGCTGGAATAAATCCCCTAAGCTTTGACCTGTTTCAGTAGGTCCTGCACGGAATTCTTTGGGTTTTTTGCGCTCTTCTTCGTCACGAATTTGCTTGATGGACAAACCAAGGCGACGTTCTTCTGCACTTACATGAATAACTTTTGCCTGAATTTCTTGTCCTTCTTTATACAACTCGGTGGGTGTCTTTACTTTTTTACCTGAAAGTTCGGATACATGAACAAGACCTTCGATGCCTTCTTCCACTTCCACAAAAAGACCAAAATCTGTAATGTTGGTGATGATACCCTTTACAGAGCAACCCACAGGATAAGTGGTAGGTACGTGACCCCAAGGATCATCGACCAATTGTTTTACACCTAAGGTAAATTTCTCACTGGCTTGATCCACCACAAGCACTTTGGCTTGCACTACATCGCCGGTCTTATAAATTTCATTGGGATGACGCACTTTTTTGGTCCAAGAAATATCAGAAACATGAATTAAACCGTCAATGCCGTCTTCAATGCCGATAAACATGCCAAATTCAGTGATATTTTTAATGGCACCTTCAAGAATGGTACCTTCGGGATATTTTTGAGCCACAAGTTCCCATGGATTTGGTTTTACTTGCTTCATGCCAAGGGAAATACGTTTTTTGTCGCCATCAACACCAAGAATTATAACTTCTACTTCATCGCCCACTCGTACCATTTGGGAAGGATGACGTAATTTACGTGTCCAAGACATTTCTGAAATGTGTACAAGACCTTCAACTCCGGATTCAAGCTCAACAAAAGCGCCGTAATCCACAAGGTTTGTAACCTTTCCGTTCCCACGCAAGCCTTCGGGGAAACGCTCGGTAATATCTTGCCAAGGATCGGAGACCAATTGCTTAAGACCAAGAGATACTTTGTTATTTTCCTTATCAAAAGAAAGTACTTTTAATTCAATTTCTTGTCCTACGTTGATCATTTCCTTGGGGTGGCGAATGCGACGCCAAGACATGTCGGTAATGTGCAATAGACCATCAAGACCACCAAGGTCAATAAATACGCCATATTCTGTGATGTTTTTGG
>CAYJHV010000319.1:0-2445 GCA_964369825.1 uncultured Desulfovibrionaceae bacterium
AGCAATAAGAATGCCACATCGCCCAGTTCCTCACAAACATCTTGACTGTTGTTTTTGCGAATAGACTCGGAAAGTTCTTGACTTTTTTGACTCAGCAGAGCACATACGGAGCTTTTGTCCTTCAAAAGTGCGTCCACAAGCTCATGACTTTCTTCGACCACATAATCGGCTAAGGATTCGGGGGTTTGAACTTTGTCCCAAGGACAACCGTCAGGCCCAATAAGTGCATCAATAACAGACTGTAAACGCTGTAAGTTTTTCATGTATTTCCTTTAGAAGCTAAAAACTGAAATTAAAAAAATCATTGGGAATATAGGCACGAACACTTTCAATAAAGTTCGTCATATATGGCAAGAACAATGAATTTTTCAAAAAATCTGCATTGCCAAAAAAATGTTGGGTCACAAGCACCACAACACTACAAAGCAAGATGGATTTTCCAAAGCCAAGCACAAAGCCGGCCAACTTATCTGCCCAAGGGAGCATGGCAAGGTTAAGAATGCCCTGCATGAGAATGGCCAGAAAACTGGTGATAAAGTTAACACCTAAAAATATAATGAAATAAGCCGCAATGGTACGCCACGTTTCACCGCTGATAAAAGTCAAGTAAGGACTCAACTTGGGATAATATGTATAAGCCAACCATAAACCGCCTATGAGACCTACAAGACTGAAAGCTTCTTTGCAAAAACCGCGAATCAAACCTGAAATGCAAAAATAGACAAAAATGACAACAATAAAAATATCAAAAAAGCTTGTACTCATGCTCTTCTCCTTGCTTGTGTCCGTACCCTTTAGCAGAACTTTGAGCATATGACAAGAATTTGGCAAGGCTTTTCGTAAATTCTTTTTCCAATAATTCCAATAAAACAATCAATATTTATATAAAATTTTTATCATTTTTGGCTTAATTATTTTCTTGACAAATATTTATAATTTTACAAATTATCTCAATTAACTTTTTTGTTGCATTAAATGGAAATATAACTACTGTAACGCAAGGAGAGAATATGAGCAAAATTACTATTATCGGCGGAGGTCCGGGTGGCTATACCGCAGCTTTTGCGGCAGCTCGTGCCGGACTTGAAGTTACCCTTATTGAAAAACATCGACTTGGCGGAACCTGCCTCAATACCGGCTGTGTACCCACAAAAACTTTAAAAGCCAGTGCCGAAGCCCTTGAAACAGCACAGAATTTGAAATCTTACGGACTGAACCTCTCCGGCGAAGTTTCCGTGGATATGCCCGCTGTTATAGCACGCAAAAACAAAGTTATCGATACCCTTGTGGGAGGTCTTGGTAAAAGCTGTGCAAAGCTTAAAATTACCCACCACCATGGGATTGCCACTCTGTTAAATGCTCATGAAGTGCAAGTAAAGACAGAAAACGAAGAATTTATCGTAAAAAGTGATTATATTATCATTGCCACCGGTTCCAAAGTTCGGGAATTACCTTCCCTGCCTTTTGACGGAAAATATATTATTGACAGCCCAAATATCTTGGAACGAGAAAATTTGCCCAAAAAAATGGTTGTAGTGGGCGGCGGCGTCATTGGTTGTGAAATGGCTTTTATTTATAAAGCTTTCGGAGTGGACGTTGTTGTTGTTGAAGGTCAAAAAAGATTATTACCCATTCCCGGCGTGGATACGGATATAAGTACCCTTATCCAGCGCGAAATGAAAAAAAATCGCATTGCCATGCATCTTGGAAGTACCCTTGCCAACGTTCGAGTGGAAAATGGTACCGTTTACGGCGATATTGAACCTTTAACCATGCAAGGTGAAACCCCCGATCCCAAAGCCAAGACTATTCCCATGGAATGCGATGCCGTGCTTGTCACCGTAGGGCGCAGTCCCGACACAGAGAATTTGGGTCTTGATGCTGTGGACATTAATACGGACGCCCAAGGTTGGATTGAGGTGGACGAACACTTACGTACCGCAAACAAAAATATCTATGCCATTGGCGATATTATCGGGCCGCAGCGCATTATGCTGGCACATATGGCAACAGCAGAAGGAATTCATGCCGTGCGTCATATTTTAGCAGATGACAAAGAATCTTTGGCTCCCATGGATTATTCTGTGGTACCTTCAGCCATATTCACTTCACCGGAAGTGGGCTGTGTGGGACTGAGCGAAGAGCAAGCCAAAGAACAAGGTATGGAAACAAAATGCGCCACGTTCCTCATGCGAGAACTTGGTAAAGCTCAAGCCTCCGGGCATCTTGCCGGCATCATTAAGTTGGTTGCCGAAGCCAAAAGCGGACGCTTGTTAGGAGCACACATGGCAGGTGAAAATTGTTCAGACCTCATTGCCGAAGCTGCATTATGTATGCAAATGGGTGGTACTGTACAAGATATGAGCAATACCATTCACGCCCACCCCACTTTGGCAGAAGGTATTTTTGAAGCCGCTTGTGAATTGTATACACCTGAATTTTAGT
>CAYJHV010000320.1:0-2440 GCA_964369825.1 uncultured Desulfovibrionaceae bacterium
AGACTAAAGTAGATTTATGGCATAAGCCATTGAATAAATCAGAACTTGCAGGAGAAAATAATGAAAATCTATGTATGCGTGAAGCATGTTCCGGATTCCGGTGCGCTCATTGAACTTTCCGGAGACACCGCCATCGTGGAAGCAAATGTCAAATACATTCCAAGTCCTTTTGATGAATATGGTGTGGAAGAAGCTTTGACCCTTAAGGGCGATGGCGAAGTTGTTATTGTGTGCGCCGGTAATGCCGGTGCCGTATCCTCCATTCGTGCTGCTCTTGCCATGGGCGCCGATCGTGCCATTCACATTGTTACCGAAGGCACCTTTACCAATACGGCACAAGTGGCAGCAGCCATTGCCAAAGCCATTCAAGATGACGGTAACGGTGATTTGGTATTTACCGGAAAACAAAGTATTGACAGCGAAGGCGCGCAATTTCCCTATCATTTAGCCAAAGCTCTTGGTATGCCCGTTATTAATGATGTGAGCGGTCTTGAAGTGCAAGCAGACAGCGTTGTTGCCACTCGTGAAATCGGTGGTGGCGTGCGTCAACGCATCAGTGCCCCAAAACCTTGTGTGCTTGGCACAACACGTGGTTTAAACGAGCCTCGCTATGCCAAGTTGCCTGATATTATGAAGGCCAAGAAAAAACCTGTGCAAGAAATTGCTCTTGCTTCCCTTGGTATTGATGCGCCAAAAATGGCTACCTTACAAAAAATGGAACTGTTGCCTGAACGCTCCGGTGCCACATTATTTGACGGTGACATTGAAGCACAAGTGCAAGAATTGGTACGTGTTTTACGTGAAGAAGAAAGGGTATTATAGGGAGATGACCATGAGTACATATGCAGTTATTCTTGAAACCGATGCCAATGGCGTTAAAGAGTCCGTTTTTGCGGCAATCACCCTTGCTGCTCGTGCCGGCGACGTGCTTGCTTTAACAACAGCCCCTGCTGCCAGCGTCAGCGAAGCCTGCGCTCGTTATGGTGTGTCAAAAATTATCAGCATCAGCGGTACCGAAGATTTAAGCACCAGACCTGATTTGCGTGCTGAAGCCTTTGCCGCTTGTGTAAAAGCTGAAGGTATTACCGATATTATCGGAATGCATACCGTGGAAGGCAAAGACCTTTTGGCACGTATGGCCGTAAGCCTCGATGCCTGCTTTGTGGGCGACTGCCTTGACATTAATCTTGGCACTCGTCAAGTGAAGAAAAGTTATTTTGCCGGTAAAGTTCTTTCATCATTGGAACTTAGCGGCGATGTTGCCTTATATGGTCTTCGCCCCAATGCCGTGGCTGCCGAAGAAAAAGCGTCCACCCCAAGCACTGCCGATTTTGCGGCACCTTCTGCCGACGTAGCAGGTACCGTAACCGTGCTTGAAACCCTCGGTGATGGCGGCGGTTCCACCGACCTTGCCGAAGCTTCCGTGGTTGTTTCCGGCGGACGTGCCATGGGTGATGCCAAAAACTTCAGTATCTTAGAAGAATTAGCTAATAAACTTGGTGCAGCTGTTGGCGCATCCCGTGCGGCTGTGGACGCAGGTTTTGCCTCGCATACCATGCAAGTGGGACAAACGGGTAAGACCGTCAGCCCCAATCTTTATTTTGCTTGCGGCATCTCCGGTGCCGTGCAGCATTATGCCGGTATTAAGACTGCCAAGGTTATTGTGGCCATCAACAACGATAAAGATGCCCCCATTTTATCCAAATGCAATTTTGGTATTGTGGGTGACTTGTTTGAAGTTGTGCCTGCACTTACCAAAGCACTTGGATAACATTTAATTTTTGGTTTATTTCCCGGGGGAAGAACCTTTTGTGAACAAAAGGTTTTCCCCCAGATCCCCTTTCCAAAAAACTTTCACACGAATTTTTCTTACGAAAAATTCTTCGGTTCTATTTTCTTTACTTTGCATATGGACGCAAGATTTAACAAATTTTTATATTTAGTACCTTTTGTCAGAGTTTTCAAAACTAATTTTCAGTTTTCTAAAATTGAATGAATAAGTACGTTTTGAGGGGATAGGGGGGAGTTTGAGGGGGGAAAGGGGAACTTTTTGGCGCTAGCAAAAGTTCCCCTTTCCCCCCTCAAAAAAGAAAAAATATCACTATTTTTATATAAAGTAAGCTACTAGATTTTTAGGAGATTAGGCATGGAAATTTATATAGTTTTAAAACAAATTGTAATGTTCATCCTGCTTGTGGGAGCATTTGGTTACTTCATTAAACAAATACAAAGGCTTGTTGCTATTATGCGTGGGGTTAAAGGGTCAATTCCCGTGCCAACGCCAAACCTTTGTTGTTGCAATAAAGAATGTGACAAAAAAAGCTGTACAGAGCGTATCAAAGCCTTCTTTTACGACGTTCTTTTGCAAACAAATGTACGCCGTAAACCCGGCATCGGCTTAGCACATACTGCCATATTTTTTGGCTTTTTGTGTATTCAA
>CAYJHV010000321.1:0-2440 GCA_964369825.1 uncultured Desulfovibrionaceae bacterium
TATTGTGTAAAAAATCGCTTGACATTCAGGGCGGGTCTATACATGGGGGAGGGGACCTTTTTTCAATAAGGTCCCTCCCCCGGAAAAAATATTACTATTTTGAATAAAGTAAAATACCGGTTATATTAATTTATTAAATACTTATTTGTGCTCCCAATAATTTCACAAAAGCCGCTATCCATTCGGGGTGAGCAGGCCAAGCCGGAGCAGTGACAAGGTTTTGGTCAACAACAACATTGGTGAATGTTCCATTGACGGAAACCCAAGTCCCTCCTGCCATTTCCACATCTGCTTGCAAAGAAATATAGGCTGTACTTTTTTTACCTTTGAGGATGCCGGTAGGTACTAAAACCAATGGTCCGTGGCATAGAGAGGCAATGGGTTTATTTTGCGCATCAAATTCTTTGACGATTTCAATTAAGCGGGTATTCAAACGCAAATATTCGGGGGCACGCCCTCCGGGTATGACTAATCCTGCATAATCTGCTGTATTTACCTTGTCAAAATCATAGTTGAGCATAAAGTTATGCCCTACTTTTTCCGTGTAGGTTTGGAAGCCTTCAAAATCGTGAATTGCGGTTTTTACACTGTCCCCTGCTTTTTTATCGGGGCAAACGGTATGAACATCATAACCAAGCATACATAACATTTGAAAAGGTACCATTATTTCATAGTCTTCTACAAAATCACCTGCTAAAACTAAAATCTTTTTGCTCATGATCATTCCTTTTTGGATCAATAAAAAATTATCTGCTTTGTATATATTTTTTTATCAAATATCACAAAGATTATACTTGCCAACTGCACAATGCAATCGTATAAGGATTATATCAATGAGGACGATTTTTGCAAAGGATATTTTATGCCCATATTTGATTTTACTTGTGTTGATTGCCAAAAAGACTTTGAAGAGCTTGTTATAAAAGGTGAAATGCCAAACTGTCCCTTTTGTTCGGGACAGAATATAGAAAAAAAAGTTTCTGCTCCAAGCCCTCAAAAATCCGGATCTTTTCCCTTTAAAGTAGGACCTGTATCGCCGCTTGCCAAGTTACCATCTCGTGCTTGTCCAAAGGGCGGGGGCTGAAGTGCTTAAGATGTACATTCGTTGAATGTAATACTTTTTTATGGAGTATATTTATGTTACGTAGCATGACAGGTTTTGGGCGTTGCCTTGTGGAAGATGTTGATTTTGTTCAGCAATGGGAAGTTCGTAGTGTCAATGGCAAGCACTTGGATATACGCTGGCGTATACCAAATTCCGTACGCAGCTTACAAGCAAAGCTTGATAAGTGTGCACGTAAATTTGCCATGCGTGGGCGAGTGGATATTAGTTTGGTGTTGCAGTACCGAGCAGATGCCGAGCGATCGTTGTATTTTGACAGCGCACAAGCTAATGCTATGCTTCATGCCCTTGAAAAACTCTCGCAAAAAAGAAATGAGGTTTTCACGCCAAATTATAGTTTGCTTTTAAATATACCGGCACTTTGGGATGGCACTGAAGAAGATCACGAGGAGCATATGGCAGATCGCCTTGAAGAAGGGCTTTGTCTTGCAATGGAGGATTGGAATGAATCCCGTAGCACTGAAGGCGCAGCACTTGCTATTGATATGCATTCAAGGTTACTGCGTATGGAATCTTGGGTGGATATTATCGAAGAGCGAATGCCCGGTATAAAAGAAGAAAAAATGAATACCGTGCGTGAGCGTATAAGCGATATGCTGAGCACACATGATGTGGATTTTGACGAAGGACGTTTTTTGCAGGAAGTGGTCATGCTTGGCGATAAACTTGACGTGACCGAAGAAATTACTCGTTTACGCTCGCATTTGTTACGTTTAAACGAGCTTTTGAAACTACATAAAGATGTGGGGCGAAAGCTTGACTTTACTTTGCAAGAGTGCTTTAGAGAAGTAAATACATGCGGAAACAAAATTCCCGATGTACAATTGTCTCCATTGGTGGTAGATTTGAAAAATGAATTGGAAAAATGTCGTGAGCAAGCGCAAAATATTGAATAGGTAAAGTATGCAGACTCAAAAAATTATCAATATTGGTTTTAATAATTATGTATTGGCACAAAGAGTGGTTTCCATACTCAATCCTTCTTCTTCTCCCATGAAGCGTTTACGTGAAGATGCCAAAGCGCAAGGGAGAATTATGGATGCAACCCAAGGCAGAAAGACTCGATCAATTCTTATAACAGATTCAAATCATGTTATTTTATCTGCAATACAACCGGAAACAATTAGCCAAAGATTTTTACAAGAAACAGAACTTTCTTCGGGAAGTGTTTAAGGAGCGAATTCAATGTCTGCAAAGCGTTCAGGGGTGGTACTTGTCATTTGTGCCCCATCAGGAACAGGAAAAACAACTCTTATTAAGCGTTTACAAGAAGAATTTCCTAATTTTGGATTTTCCGTTTCATATACCACACGTGAA
>CAYJHV010000322.1:0-2436 GCA_964369825.1 uncultured Desulfovibrionaceae bacterium
AAGTTTCCCCCTCCCCCACATAAAAAACTAATTACAAAATATAGCGGCTTAAATCTTTATCTTCACGTACATCTTTGAGATGTTCCCGTACATAATTTGCATCAACCAAAACTTTACTTCCCGGTTTATCCGGAGCATCAAAAGAAATATCGGCAAGGATTTTTTCCATAATGGTATACAAACGACGCGCGCCGATATTTTCAGTATCATTGTTGGTTTCTTCGGCAAAACCGGCAATTTCTTGAAGTCCGTCATCGGTGTATTCAATGTTGACATTTTCCGTATCAAGCAAGGCGGCATATTGACGGGTAAGAGCATTGTCCGGTTCGGTCAAGATGCGTAAAAACTCTTCCTTTCCAAGAGCTTGCAATTCCACACGCAAGGGAAAACGCCCTTGGAGTTCGGGAATAAGGTCTGAAGGCTTGCTAAAGTGGAAAGCACCGGCGGCGATGAAAAGCACGTGATCGGTACGAATCATACCGTATTTGGTATTAACCACACTGCCTTCCACAATGGGCAACAAATCACGTTGTACGCCTTCACGAGAAATATCTGAAGAGCGCTGCGCAGAGGTGCTGGCAATTTTATCAATTTCGTCGATGAAAATAATACCGCCATTTTCTACTTTTTCACGAGCAAGATCCATAATGGCATCTTCGTCCACTAATTTGGCAGATTCTTCTTGTACAAGCACGGTAAAAGCTTGCCCTATTTTCATTTTGCGTCTTTTGGGTTTTGGCGGAAAAGCTTTACCAAACATATCTTTCATTTGCGATCCCATGCTTTCCATACCGGGAATGGCAAAAACATCAATGGTTGGACCTGATTGCTCCATCACTTCCATTTCCACTTCTCTGTCATCCATAAAACCTTGACGAAATTGTTGGCGTAATTTTTCTCGTGTGGAATCTCTGCTGCTATCCGTACCAAAAGATGCCGGCAAGAGCAAATCCAACAAGCGAGATTCGGCGGCAGCTTCGGCGGCGGCTTTAACACGTACATTTTCTTCTTCACGTACAAGTTTTATGCTGATTTCCATAAGATCACGTACCATGGACTCCACATCTCGTCCCACATAGCCCACTTCCGTAAATTTTGTAGCCTCAACTTTCACAAAGGGTACTGAACATAATTTGGCAAGACGTCGAGCTATTTCTGTTTTACCGACACCTGTAGGCCCCATCATAATAATATTTTTTGGCGCCACTTCGTCACGTAGTTCGGCAGGAAGTTGATTGCGCCGCCAACGATTGCGCACGGCCACGGCAACCATGCGCTTGGCCTGCTCTTGACCAATAATATATTTATCCAATTCGGCAACGATTTCACGGGGAGTAAGGGTAATCATGTAACACCTCTAAAAAAAATTTCTCTGCGAATGTATATGGCAGCAGGTGAAATATAATCATGCATTTTTAAATTGCAATGATTTTTTATCTACATTATACAAAGCCATGGACTTTATTTTACAGTGGAATATGTATTACGGACCTATCCTATTGATATTGGGTATAGTTTTACAAGCTATTTTTCTCTATAAAACTCATTTGAGCTTTGTTTTTCCCGGCATCGGCGCCTTGTGCATAAGCTGTGTTGCCTATATGGACAGTGATTTGATTCTTTTTGTGGGACAAATGGCAGTGCTTTTTTTACAATTTTGTTTACGGAAAAAAAATGTCTAAATTTAAACAGAAGAGCATACTTCATAAACATATAAAACTCAACTGTTATCCTTATAATTTAATAGTTTATAAAAATTTTACTTATTAAATATTTATGAAGATATGCTTACAATACTACGTATTTTTTCCATATGTATTCTGCTTTGTATAGTTTTGCTCCTATTTTTTGTTTTTGACATTGGCAAAACTCTTGATAAAGCTTGGATGGATAATTTTGTTAAAGACAAAGGATTACAAGGCATTGCTATCTATGTGGGACTTGTTACCACCCTCACTGCCATGGGCATACCAAGACAAGCGTGCGCTGTACTTGGCGGCTATATTTTTGGGCTGTGGCTTGGAACTTTGTTGGTAACCATAGGTACGGCATTTTCTTGCTGTCTTTGTTTTTGCTATGCTCGTTTTTTGGGTCAAAAATGGATACAGGAAAAATATGGGCATAAAATGCAAAAATTCACCGATTTCATGTGTCAATCACCTTTTACGCTTACGCTTATAGTACGCATTATTCCATTGGGCAGTAATTTTTTAACCAATTTTTTGGCAGGCATAAGCCCCATCCCGGCATACGCATTCTTGGGAGGCTCCACCCTTGGTTTTAGTATACAAAATTTCATTTTTGCCGGCATGGGCAGTGGTTTGCATATGCAAGGTCAAACTCAATTTTTTATCAGTGCTGCGCTGTATGTTATTTCACTTTCTTTGGGGTATTGGATTTATAGGCAATATAAGCAATATGGTAAAACCTAGTACC
>CAYJHV010000323.1:0-2424 GCA_964369825.1 uncultured Desulfovibrionaceae bacterium
ACACCACGCCATGCTTTGCGCTCGATTTCCACAATGCCGGTTCCGCTGGCATCTTGAAAAGTATATTTATCATCTCCCAAATGATTGATGATTTTACCTTGCAAGGTAATCCAAGTGTCATCGGCTTTGTTGCCGGCATCTTTTATGCTGACCACGGCAGGTCCCGGTCCGGAATAGCCGCCGGCATTGTTCTTTGGTCCTGTATAGCCGCCTTCATTGGCTTGCGCCATATTGCACAGAGGATTAAGACCAAGTATGGTAGCAAATATAAAAATTCCGAGAGTAAGAGAGAAATTTTGCATTTTTGATTTAAATTTTAGCATAATAGCTCCGTTTTTTTAAATTTATTGCATGGCAATAATTTCTATTTCCACGTTAACTCCCAAGGGCAAAGATGCAACACCAACGCAAGAGCGAGCAGGGTAGGGCTCTTTAAAAACATCTTTATAGGCTTCGTTGACCAAGGGAAAATCTGCCATATTTGTTATAAATACAGTAACCTTCACCACATCTGTAATGCTCATGTTTGCACCTTCCAGTACGGCTTGCACATTTTTAAGGCATTGTACCGCTTGTGCTTTGGCATCGCCTTCCACCACTTTTCCGGTGGCAGGATCAAGAGGGATTTGCCCGGCAGCAAAAAGCATATTACCCATGCGTATTGCCTGACTGTAAGGACCAACGGCAGCAGGTGCTTTGTCTGTACTGATAACTTCTTTCATATTTTTCTCCCAACGCTGAGCGTTATTTTAAAAATTATCGATGATATTCAGAATTTCTTCTGTTTTTTCCTGCATAAGAGCATGATCGCCCCTTGCTTCCACATTCAAGCGTAAAAGCGGTTCCGTATTGGAGGAACGAATGTTAAAACGCCATTGGTCAAAGGTTAAGGAAAGCCCGTCCAAGCGATTTTCCATCTTGGCATCTTGCGCATAAAATTCATAAATTTTGTCCACAATACCTTTGGCATTGCTGACTTTACGATTAATTTCACCGCTGCAAGGATATTTTTGTTGGCATTCTTCCACCATTTCTGCAAGGCTTTGACCGCTTTGAATAATGAGTTTTGCCACCAAAAGCCATGGTAACATTCCGGAGTCACAATAAGAAAAGTCACGGAAATAATGGTGCGCACTCATTTCGCCGCCATACAAGGCATCTTCCACACGCATGGTTTCTTTAATGAAAGCGTGACCGGATTTGGACATAATGGTTACGCCTTCGGCTTCTTCCACCACATCTTGAGTATTCCAAATTAAGCGAGGATCATGGATGATTTTTGCGCCGGGATGTTCTTGTAATAAAGTTTTGGCAAGCAATCCCACAAGGTAGTACCCTTCAATAAAATTGCCCTTATGGTCATAGAAAAAGCAACGATCAAAGTCTCCGTCCCAAGCAATGCCAAGGTCGGCACCTTTTTCCACCACAGCTTTGGCGGTGGCTTCACGACGTTCCGGTAAAATGGGATTAGGTATACCGTTGGGGAAATTTCCGTCCGGCTGCATATGCGCTGTAGTAATGCCAAAAGGTAAGAGCGGCATAAGCTTTTCCAGCACCAATCCTGCGCAACCATTGCCGGCATCGGCATGAATTTTTAAATTTACGTCCTTTGTATCATCAAATTTCACATAATCTAGCAGAAAACGTACATAATCATCACGATAATTTTCTTCGGTATATGTTCCGGTAAGCGGCGCATCCTTAAGTGTCGGTAAAAGACTGATGGCTTTGTCACGAATATCAAATAAGCCGGTGTCAGAGCTGATGGGGATGGCCTCTTGGCGCACAAATTTCATACCATTGTCATCACGTGGATTGTGGCTGCCGGTAATCATAATCCCACCGTCAAAACCTTTGGCAAATGTGGCATAATATACTTCCTCGGTTCCGCACATTCCAAGGTCGGTAACATTAACCCCACCTTGACGCAAACCTTGCACCAATCCATCTCGTAAAGCCGGGCCGGAAAGGCGGCAATCACGTCCGATAACCACAGATTTTGGATTGAAAAGTTCTGCAAATGCAAGTCCCACTGCCTTGGCAAGTTCCGGACTTAAAGATTCGGGAAAAGTACCTCGAACATCATAGGCCTTAAACGATTGAGCGTATGGCATAATATTTCCTCATATAATTTGAATTTAGAAAGAGGGAAATACCATGGAAATTTATAAATGTCCAAGCCAAAAAGAGGCATTTATAGAGCAAACTTACGTGATTGTCACGTGATTCCAATTGTATTAATAATAACTGTTATTAAGTGACTATATATTCTTCCCACTATTATTACTTCTGTGCGCTTTTGGCGTCTTCATCTTTTTCCTTCTCACTGCGTCAGAAAGTGTTTTGCACATTCACGTACTTAAGTACGTTAAAATTTACAAAACACTTTCTTCCTTGTGAGAAGAAAAAATCTTACAAGCCGCT
>CAYJHV010000324.1:0-2410 GCA_964369825.1 uncultured Desulfovibrionaceae bacterium
TATTTCAAGACTTTAATCTTTTTGATCACCTTACTGCAGAAGAAAATGTTGCCATCGCCTTGAAAAAAGTAAGAGGTTTTTCAAAATCTGCCGCCAAAGACCGTGCGCTGGCAGAACTTGACAGAGTTGGGCTGGCGCTGCGCACAAAGCTGTACCCTGCACAACTTTCCGGCGGTCAAAAACAAAGAGTGGCCATTGCTCGTGCTCTTGCCATGGATCCCAAAGTTATTTTGCTGGATGAACCTACCTCTGCCCTCGACCCGGAACTGGTGGGAGAAGTGCTTACCGTCATACGAGATTTGGCACGTGGTGGTATGACCATGCTCATGGCAACGCATCAAATGGAATTTGCCCGTGCCCTTGCCAATGAAATTATTTTTATGGAAAAAGGTTTCATTATTGAAAAGGGAAAACCGGACGAACTTTTGTCAAAAGCCAGTAGAACCCAAGATTTTTTCAATAAAATTTTAGATTTGGAAATGAATAATGAAAAAAACTCTCATGAAAAAAATCTTATAAAAAATTCTGCCGAAGAAGAAAACCTCTAATATGTTTGATGCGGAATTTTTATACTCTACTTTGCTTCCGGCACTGAACAAAGGCTTCTGGATGTCTGTGGCGCTCATTGTCCCTTCTGCCATTTTAGGCTTTGCCGGAGGTGTTTTACTTGGCATACAAAGAGTTTACGCCAGTAAGCTATGGCGTAAAATTGCCGATTGGTATGTGACCGTTGTTCGAGGTGTACCTTTAGCCGTGCAATTGCTCATGATTTATTATGCCTTACCCAAAATCGGCTTATACTTTGATCCCTATATTGCCGCAGTTTTGAGTTTTACCTTGTGCTCGGCCGCCTATCATTCAGAATATATTCGAGGTGCGCTGTTTTCCATACGCCAAGGTCAAGTTCTGGCGGCGCAAGCTCTCGGCATGACCAAGGCACAAACTATTTTATTTATTATCATTCCCCAAGCCGCTCGTCGAGCTTTACCCGGCTGTGGCAATGAAATCATTTATCTTATTAAATATTCGTCGCTGGCGCATTTTGTAACTGTGATGGATATTATGGGTGAAGGCAAAGCCATTGCTTCCTATACATTCAGATTCACAGAAGTTTTTCTTGTGGTGGGCTTGTACTATTTAGCTCTTGTAACTATAGCCACATGGATTTTACAAAAACTTGAGCGTCATTATTATGTGCCCGGATTTGGCATAAGGTAAATTGTGCAGGACAATACCCTCATTCCCAAGGCTTGGTTAGATTTTGTACCAAGCCTCAAAAACGGTCGGCATTTAAGATTATTGGCTGAAATAGAGCAGATGCGCAAAGCAGGCAAAAAGATTTATCCCAAACAAAATGACATCTTTTACGCTCTGCACCTGACTGTGCCGTCCATGGTTAAGGTCATTATTCTTGGGCAAGATCCCTATCACGGTGAAGGGCAAGCGCATGGACTGTGTTTTTCTGTACCAAATTCCGTCAAAATACCGCCATCATTGCGCAACATCTTTTTAGAAATGAATACAGATATATACGGTGGGCAAGACAAAACTTCGCAAAGCACAGATTTGTCTTATTTGGCACAACAAGGCGTATTACTCCTAAATACTATATTGAGCGTGGAAGAAGGCAAGCCTCAAAGTCATGCAAAACTAGGTTGGCAAGAAATAACCCACGATATATTGCAAAGCATTGCAAAATCACAAGATTGTGCCGTTTTACTTTGGGGAAAGCCGGCAAGCACATATGCTGAGATTTTTACCCAGAGTGAACACGAACACCTCGTGTTGCAGGCAACGCATCCTTCCCCGCTTTCGGCACATCGAGGTTTTTTTGGTTGTAAACATTTTTCCAAGGTTAATACTTGGCTACATGCTCACAACAAAACTCCCATTCAATGGTGATGCACAGCCTGTTATTTCAGCAAAATACAATATCGAAAGTCATCAATTTTTAGTTCAATCTTCATCATCAATCCAAGCGTCATCATCTAAAACTTTATAGGTACGAACAAAAATATATTTTTGATCAGAATCTTGACTGAGCACTCCGGAGATTTCTACAAAAGCTCCCACATGATGTTGTAAATCCACTCCGGCACCCTTGGGGGTTATTATAAAATCTTCTTGGTTTACAGATATATAAACATGACCTAAAGGGGATTTATTGGGTAAAGCTTCCACCATACCTTGCACGCTAATAACGTTTGACATAAGGTTCCTTTCCTTCCTCAATGCGTAGATACGTTAATTATAAAAATAATCACTGTGTGGACTGTACAGAATTTTTATGAAATTGCAATCTTTTTTTGAGTTTCATGCGTACCTTTTTCTCGTTCAAGTTTGGTAATAATTTTTTCCCCCGGATCCGTGTTACTTTCGATTTGCGTAAAGTTCGCAAGCTCACTAACGC
>CAYJHV010000325.1:0-2393 GCA_964369825.1 uncultured Desulfovibrionaceae bacterium
CTTCAAAAATTTTTCCATCTTGAGTTGTTTGTGAAGCCAGCACATAATTTTCATCAGCAAAAAGTTCTAAAGTTTGCAATTTTTCCAATGAGTCAAAGATATACGCCTTGTGATGCGCATAAGAGACCAAACCCTGCACTTCGGGATGATTTTCCTCACCAAATAAAAGTAAGTGTCGCCCTTCCTGCGTGGCCTTGGCTATGCCAAGCTGGGCTTTTTTCACCTTGGGGCAGGTAGCATCAATGATTTTTGCTGCCCTTTGGCTTAACAAGGCTTCTTCATCTTGAGTGATGCCATGTGCTCGAACCACCACACAATCTTGCGCTTTGGCTTCAAGAGCATTTTTAAGGCAATGTACTCCAAGGTTCTTGTACTTTTCAAGAACCTGCGGATTATGGATAATGGGGCCAAGGGTACAAATCCGCTGAATTTCTTCCGTGGAAATATTTTGTAAAGTATCATTAAGTTTTTGCAATGCAAGGGAAACTCCCATGCAAAAACCCGCTGTTTTGGCACGAATAACTTTCATTTTTTTCTTTTTTGTTGAGCGTATTGTATTGAGCCTATAGTAGGACAATATGCTTTGCAATACGATGGATTATTGTTGCTTAAAAAATTCTGTCAGTAAAGATTGCAATTCTTCCGGCTTTTTACAATGTATCATTTCTTTGCGCAAAAATTTTACACCGGGAAAATGACGCACATAGCGTGGTACAAAGGTACGCATTTTTAACATCAATATACGCTCGGAACTGTACATTTTTGCCAATTCCATATGTCGCTGAATGAGGTACATAAGCTTTTGAGGAAGTGGCTTTTCTTCAAAGTTTTGCGCCTCAGAGTCCGTCATATGATACAATGCTTCATGTTCGGCAAAAATAGCCGGATTTTGCATGGCGCCTCGGGCATACATGACAGCATCAACGCCGGTTTGTTTTATGCACCGAACGCCATCTTTTGCTGTAAACAAATCCCCGCTGGCAATAAGTGGAATATCTAATATTTCTTTAAGTTGAGTTAAATATTCCCATGCAGCTTCACCACTAAAACCTTGTTTTGCCGTGCGAGGATGTAAGGTAATCCAGCCGGCACCCAGTTCTTGCAGACCAAGGGAAAGATCTTGCCATACATGACTGTCATCTGTCCAACCAAGGCGCATTTTGAAACCCATATTTTTTTTGCCAACAAGTTCTATCATGCATTTAGCCACGTTTAAGCTATTGTCAATATCTTTAAGCATGGCAGATCCTGCCCCACTACGATTGACTTTGGGCACAGAACAGCCCATATTCAAGTCAAAATAGCTAAAATTTTGATTTAAAAGCTCTTGAACGGCTTTTTGCATAAAAGGTACTTCATTGCCAAAAAGTTGCACTACAAGCGGATTTTCAAGGCTGTCAAAGGCGGTGGTAGCAAGTAAATTTTGGGTACCATTGCTTTTATAGACAAGCCCCTTGGCACTGACCATTTCTGTACAGGCCACATTTCCTCCAAATTCTCGACAGAGCAGACGAAAGGGGAGGTCGGAATAGCCGGCAAGCGGTGCCAGCCACGCCTTATCTTGGCGTATTTCCAGTGGCGGCGGAGATATTTTTTCTTTGTGCACAAAAAACCTTAACTTATATTTTTAATTGATTGTAAAACGCTAAAATAAACACCTTTGTTAGTGGCATGTAAGGACAATTCACCATAACTGTCTGCGTAAATTTTAATACCCAGCGAACGTAGAAAAACATGTACGGGGCGCCCCAAAAGACAAGGTAAAAATGCTTCTGCAATACCGGCTTTTTGTGTACATAGATCACGAAAAGCAAAGTCATAGCGCACTATTTGTAAAATTTTTTCTTGAGCAAGTTCTACGATTTCGGCGTTTTCCATGATTTCCATATCAAATTCGTTGCGCAAAAAAAGTGTTTCGGCAAGCTCTATCAAGGGGTTTAAGGTACATTCTTCTTCGTGAGCAAGGGCAAGTTCAAGCCAATGCTCAATAGATGAACTTTCTTGTAATGTAAATGCTTTATAGTCAATTTTGTCAATATTAAAAATATCTTCTCTGCTGAGTCTGCCCTTGGTATATATATTTTTGAGCTGCTCTGCATCGCTACAAAAAAGTGCCTTACATTGAACCGGACGCAAAGGGTGCAAAGAACAGCCTTGTTGACTGTGTAAAATGCAATGCCACGGATGCATTTGAGAGTTATTACCTGCAATTTTAATAACTTCTTGTTCGAGGGGCAAAAGTTTTTCAAGCACGGGATCGTAGGTAAGTTCGCCTTTGCGCAATGTTACAAGCTGCGTAAAGAGAAGTTTCCCTTGTTTCAAGAGAGATATATCGTCCACGTGCAATAAGGGACCGCCTTTGCGGCAACATTCTCCGCAACCTGTGCATTGTA
>CAYJHV010000326.1:0-2393 GCA_964369825.1 uncultured Desulfovibrionaceae bacterium
TTTCCACATTTTCTTTTTCACGACGCAATTGCGCTGTTTGTGCTTTTTCAGCTGCTACTTGTTTACGATGTAATTGTTCCACCAAAGCCTTTTCCGCGGCTTCTTGTTTAAGGCGTAATTGTTCAGCTTCATTAAGGACAACAGTTTTTTGCTGATTTTTTTGCGTAGCAATATGAGGTGAAGATGCAGTTGCTTGTAATTTTTTTGGATTAAGCTGAATTTCTTTTCTGAGAGCAAGCACTGCTTTATGCATATCACCCTTGGGATAATACTTCACTGCCACTTTTAAAAGATTTAAAGCTTCTTTTGGGTTATCAAGCTCTTTCCACAAAATAGTAGCGGCTTGCAAAAGCGCATCATCGGCAAGAACACTATGCGGAAAAGCAGCCGCAAGTTCTTTGTAACGACTTATAGATAAATTGTAATGCTTTAACGATGCATCAGATGCCTTAAGCGCTTTACCGTCATCATCCTTGGCGGCGTGAGCCGCATATTCCAAAGCTTTGGCAGAACGCAATAAAGCAGCAGGACGATTTGGCCACTTTTTATCAATTTGATAAATATTATAAAAATCTCTGGCTATACCTAAAAAATCCTCTTCATCTGTGTGGGATGTGGTACGCAAAGCCGCAAATCTTGCTTTAGTCACAGTGTAGCGATCTTTGGTACTTTGCGTCATTTGCTTAGGTTTTGTCACCGCCTGTCTTGTTTGTGTGTTGGCGTTTGGATTATAAAAGGCGATAACCATACCAACCAACACGAGCATAAACAAAATGGCAGGCCAAAGTCTACGCCCTAGGGACGAGCGTCGAACTTCCGGCACTATCTCAGCTTCCGGCGTTGGCTTTGGAGCGGCTTTAGGGGCAGCTTTTTTTCTGATAAATTTGACAGCCATAATTATTAACCTATTGTTTTATTGATGTTAAATCTCTAGGTTCTCGATGGGACATTTTAAAATCTCAGCCCTGTGTATTTTAATAATAAAATCAAATGCATTTTGTATGCCAAATTAAAACGTAAGACTTCCCTTAGATTATCCACTTTTAAGGGAGTTAAAGATTTGAGGTGGAACCTCATGCTTATTGTATAGAATTTTTTTAATGAATGCAATAAACTTATAATATTGAATTCTGCGTCAACCAATATGGAATCAACAGTCACTATACATTGAAATCAATCAATAAATTGCATATATTCCTTCTTGACATTTTATATAAACAAAGATACAAGAGCCAAAATTAAAAGGAGAATTTTATGAAAACGAAATTTTTAATGCTTGCCCTTTTTGTGGGGCTTTTAAGCTTTTCCTCTGTAGCAAAAGCTGAAGACGTGGATTTTGGTAAACTCACATGCAAATACTTTAATAGCAGTTCTGACCAAGAAAAAGGTATTTTGCTCATGTGGATTGACGGCTATATGAGTGCATTGGCTGAAAACACCGTTATGAGTGATGAATGGATGAAGAAATTAGGAATGCATTTTGGTTCTTATTGTGCTGCTAACCCCGGTAAGACCATGATGGAAACCATGGAAGCCATGCCCGAAGATTAATTTCTTTGTATTATAAAGTTTTAAAAAGCTATAGTAGTGATACTATGGCTTTTTTTTGTATAAAATCAATACATAAATTTTTTCTTGATATGCATATTTTTTTTTGACATGATCTTTCATCTTGTGAAATTAATTATTTAATTAAATATTAATATGTTATAAACTTTGCTTCTGTAATCAATCAATTTTTAAGTATAAAAAGAACTTTGATTGTTTTTTCAATCAATGTTTAGTCACTTGACGCATGTGAGCTTGTTGTGTATTCCCACATAATGGAAATGATTTCCAGTTATATTTTTTTAAGGAGGCACACTAGCCATGGCTCAAGATAGCTTTATTACTTTGATGAATGAAATCCGTACCTACATTCCACCACTACATAATAAAGACACAGCTTGGGTGCGAAGTAGCAAAGATTATGAAGCTATTTGCAAAAAAGCTTTAGAAGACCCCGAAGACTTTTGGGGAGATCGCGCCAAACAACTTTTGCATTGGTTTCAGCCTTGGGACAAAGTTCTTGATGCTGATTATGAAAATCACTCTTATAAATGGTTTACCGGGGGTAAACTCAATGCATCATACAATTGTATTGACAGACACCTCATTAATGGCAAACGTAATAAGGCCGCACTCATCTGGCAAGGCGAAGGTGAGCATGAAGTTCGTTGTTATACCTACCAAATGTTATATACCGAGGTCTGCCGCATAGCCCATGCTTTAAGTTCTTTGCGTGTACGTAAAGGGGACAGAGTTGCCCTTTATATGCCCATGATTCCTGAACTCATCATTGCTATGCTTGCTTGTGCCCGAATCGGTGCCGTGCATACCGTTATTTTTTCCGG
>CAYJHV010000327.1:0-2389 GCA_964369825.1 uncultured Desulfovibrionaceae bacterium
GAGCTGACGGGGTGGTTTTCTGTAATTCTATTTAATCAGCTTTTCCTTAATTTTTTGGACGAAGCAAGGCACTAGACCAAGCATTGTTCTAGGGCTGTATCCAACTCTGCATAGTTAAAATGAAAGCCAAGTTCCAAAAGTTGTTTTGGATAGACTTTTTGCCCTGAAAGAATAAGTTCTTCGCCCATTTCACCGAGGACAAGTTTCAGCATGGCACTTGGCACAGGAAAAAAAGCCGGACGGCGCATTTTTCTTGCCAAAGTGTGAATGAAATCTTGCATGTTTTCTTGTTTTGGGGAGCAGAAATTAAAGATACCTTGAGCAGTGGATTTTTCCGCAAGAAAATTTATGCCGGCAAGCACATCATGTATATGCACAAAGGGCATGGGCTGTTTTCCGCTGCCGAGGACGCCGCCGGCGAAAAATCGAAACGGACGTACCATGGGAGCCAAAAATCCCCCCAATTGCGCTTTTTTTGTATTTACTTTACTAAATTGCTTGCCTAAAATGGGTGCAAAGCGCAAGGTGCACAATCTGATACCAAGCTCACTTATCGCTTGCATTTCTCTTTCCCAAGCTGCGCATACATTGGCAAGAAATCCTTGACCTTGAGGCGTAGTTTCCGTGCACATGGGAGCCGTTTCCATATTATCCCAAAGCCCATAAAAACCACAAGCCGAAGCTTGCAGTATGGTTTTTGGATAATGCTCATCCATCTTATGTAAGGTATGCAAACTTTTATGCAAAGCTTTGCACGAAAAAGTTCTGCTTTCCAAAATTATGTCTTTACGCTTGGAAGTCCAACGTTTGGCAGCAATATTTGCTCCGATAAGATTTATAACCAAATCCGCTTCCAGCAAAAGTGGTGTAAGAGAAATTTCGCTTTGCCCGTCCCAAACTTCATGTTTTGGATCAGACATCTGGAGAGAATTTTGAGAAGTAACCACCACCTCATGCCCTTTATCCAAAAAGAAATGACTCAAATGTGAGCCCACAAAACCCGTTCCTCCTAAAATAAGAATACGCATATATCAATCCTCGTTTTTTGTAATAATATTTTCTTCGTGAGCAGCAATTTCTGCTTCTCTTGCTGCCTGCAAGGCAAAAGCAGCCAAAACAGGACCTGCCACAATACCCACCGGTCCAAGCGCCACCATGCCGCAAAGCACGGCTATAAGTACCACCATAAAAGAAGTTTTTAAGCCGCCACGCAAAAAGAAAGGGCGCAACACATTATCTGCTCCCACAACAATAATCAAACACCAAAGCATAAGCCCAATGGCCGCAGCCTTGGAAACAGCAAACCAAATGTAGACACCTGCCGGCAACCACACAAGACTTGTACCCACAAAGGGTATCGGTGCCATAAAAGCTGCCACAAGCCCCCAAAATGCCGGAGTGGGCAAACCTGCCATGGCAAAGCCAAAACCACACAGCACACCTTGAATACAGGCCACCAACAAAACACCCCACAGCACAGCTCGTATGGCTTGGCGAATGGATGTTTCAAAGCGATGCAAAACCACATCGGGGATTCCGGTAACGGTCTTTAAAAAATTAGAGAATTGCGGAGCATATAAAACACCTGTAATACTTAATGAAATCAAAATACACAGTCGCACCATAAAGGCCATGGTACCACTTGCAATGCCAAGGCTTTTGGTCACAAGAGTTTGAATGGCGCCGGCTAAAAAAGAAGTCAGTTCAGCGGTAAGTTCCTTAATGCCGCCTTCAAGCCCCGGTACCATACGCAGCAAAGAATCCACATCGTCAAAAAAAGCTTGCATTTCAGGTCCGTGCATCCAACCCGAACTTTGTAAATTCTCCAAAATACGTAAACCGTTGATGGCCTGCGGTGTAACCATAAGCACAACTACGGTTATAGGTAAGATAATCCCCACACAAAGACCAATACTGATACAGCACACAGAGGTTTTTTTTCCAAAACGTGAACATAAATATTTATAGCTTGGACGCAATAAAATGGCAAAACAAATGGCCAAAAAAACTTCCATGGGAAAAGGCCATAATAAAATGCCCCATGCTAAAACAACAAGAATGGTATATATTTTATGCAAAGTATTTTTCCTTTGAACAGTTTTGATTATAAGTTAATTGGTTAAGCATATCTTTATAAATATTGAACAAGTAACTGCCTGCCATTAAAACAAAAAAATATATAATGATCTCACTTTAACATGCAGTACGCACTCAAGCTTATTTCGCAATGTGTGAAATTATAAGAAATACTCAGTGAAAGCAATAGCCGGAGTGAACATTTTAGGTATAAATAATTCAACTCAAAATATACCGAAAACTTCCACAAAATATTATAGGAAGCACTGATTAAATCAGTTTTTTAATCAATAAAGAAACCACCCCGTCAGCT
>CAYJHV010000328.1:0-529 GCA_964369825.1 uncultured Desulfovibrionaceae bacterium
AAACAACAATCGAAGAAGGAAATCCCACCACTTGAATATCAAACTTCAAACTCGTTTCAACTTTACTAGACGCATTATGAATTCTAAAGCTAAATTGCCATCCATTGTCAAGGTATAATTCCAATGTATTCTTACTATTAGGTTTAAAATCTAACTTTACGATTCTTGTGGGAAGAGCAGAAACAGGTAAAATTGTCTTATGCTTGCTTCTCTTCCCTTTTTGATTTAAAGTGCCACGCAAATTATAAGTGTGTATTTGTGTCGCCCTTTTAGTATCAAGACCTATTACTTTATAAAAATCATATTTCCCAAGCAAATATTCAACCATAAGCTTTGGGATATCTTTATTAAAAACAGTATTTTGCCTGTTAAGCTCGTCTTTAAAGGCAGTTAAAAGTGGCACATAAACGTCATCTTCTTTTGAACTTAGATTTTTCCATAGTGTATTAGTTTTACAATGTTTTTCTAAATTATCAAAGATTGGTTTAACATCTTGCAAGTATTCATTTGAACAAGGAACACCATACCA
>CAYJHV010000328.1:539-2358 GCA_964369825.1 uncultured Desulfovibrionaceae bacterium
GTATTTACTTATAAATAGATTAGTGGTATAACGTCTTCATGGAGGAGCCGTTATACCACTAATCTATTTATAAGTAAATACTCTCCCATTTTTTAACAAAATCCAATTTTTTTGATAGGCGACTATGCTTAACAGCAAAATGATTATGTTTTATACTAAGACCAATTTCCCAATCAATACCTTTTCTAACAATCAAGACATCTCGCACATCGCCATCTTGACCTTGATTATCAGTTTGCAATGAAAGACTTAATGTATCATTATCATTTTCAAGAATTAATGGTTCCAATTCATACAATGTTTGGACAAATGCAAGTGCACTTTGTTGATAAGCACTTTGAGTCGTATTATCTAAAGTACCCCATGCCTTTTCTGCCGCAAAAAAACTGCTATTTCTTTCTATAACTGATGGTCTAATTTTAGATATTTCGTCTTGTAAAGTATAAAGACATGCATACTCATACCCTCTACCTTGGTTATTACTTTTACTACTTATAGAAATCCTTCTTAGCTATCTGTACCGGTTTTTAATGAAATAAGCTGAGAAGTATGTAAAGCTTTTAAAATGGCTTTTGCCATTTCATAGGCCAAGTTTATCGGCACAGCGTTACCAATCATTTTGTACGCATCATCCAGACGTTCATAGTAAAACTTAAAATTATCGGGAAATCCTTGAACTCGAGCACATTCTCGCACACTTAACCTACGATATAAATGCTCTTGCCCTTCTACAAAAATATTTTTGTTTTTCTCTACTTTTGGCATAACAGGAGCTTGAGGATGCAATTGACATTGCCTTCCCGAAGCTTGAACAGTAAAAGCTTGCTGATCCCATTGACGAACTCTGTTTCTGCTCATAAAAATAGTCGAATATGCCCCGGTAAAATATTCATGATTTAAGAACTTTACATTGTCTCCATTGCTTTTATTCTTTGCTAAAGCAGGCACAGCATTATTTTTTAAATCTGAAATAATATCTGCAAATGTAAGTTTTGATTCGTATGGTTTGGGTGGTTCAAAAACAAGTTTTAAGTCTTTTCTAAACCCAACATAAAACACTCTTTTTCTATCTTGTGCAACACCATAATCTGAAGCATTTAATAAATGAATATGTACATCATACCCTGTCTGCTCAAATTGCTGAACAATCCCATCAACGGCCTCATTATTTCGTTTAGTCATCATACCTTTTACATTTTCTGCTAAAAAGAAAGTTGGTTGTTTATCTTTCAATATTCGTATGTATTCATAGAAAAGCTGCCCTCTGGGGTCATTTATTCCCCTTAATGAGCCGGCCTCACTCCAAGATTGGCATGGGGGACCGCCAATGATACCGTCACATATTGGAAATTCAGAAGATGGAGTTTTAGATATATCTGTTTTAATAAGCCTTGCTTTATGATTTTTTTCATAAGTTTCCCAAATTGACTTGTCGTACTCGTTGGCAACAAGAATATTAAAACCGGCTTTTTCAAAACCTAAGTCCAGTCCGCCTGCACCGGAAAAAAGACTAATCAAATTCATTTACTCTCCTAGTGTCTAATTACAAAATTCTTGCTGTATCACCTGCAAAAAACGTGGTTTTCCGCAGGCTCCGCCGCTTTTTGCGACGCAAAATTCTGAATAGCGTTTATTTATTTTGTTTTTTTACAATAGATCAAAGACTCAAGCAAGAACAAAAAAGTGTTTTTTATCAAATCTTTATATGTTAATGGTTTTAATGCTTAATATTAAAAGTAATCACCAAATACTAAGTCGAAAAGCGCACGAAATCTGATAAGTGAACACAAATGCCGTGTTTGCAAGAAATTTCTTGTGA
>CAYJHV010000329.1:0-2358 GCA_964369825.1 uncultured Desulfovibrionaceae bacterium
CAAAGCACTCACTGTGGTAGAAAAAAAGTTTAATATGTAATTGTTTATTAAATTTTATTTATAACACTTTCCGGGGGAGGAATCTTTTTGAAAAAGGTTTCCTCCTCCGGATTTGCGTTGCTTTGACTCCCGTAAAACTTACTAACGCCTTCGGCTCCCGTTGGAACGGTCTTTCCAAAAAACTTTCATACACAATTTTTTATTTACTTCAATAAATACACATTACATAAAAAATAAATTTACATGTAATTTCGAAAAGTAAGGTGCTAAACTCTCGTGACTGGTAATATGTTTTTTTGTGAATAAAAAAACTTGCCTTTTATATCCATTCATGTTTAAGGTTTTGCTCCAAACATTTTCTCCTGAAATATTTTTTGTAAAATCCCTTTTGACAGATTTTAGAGAGTGTTTATATTCTTTTTGCCACAAAAAATATATTGTGAGTGAAGTTAAGGAATATGTAGGGGTGTTTTAAGCAAAAATGATTTTGCTTTTAGTTTAGGTAAAGTATGCACAAAAACCACTTAAGACCAATAAATTATTGTTCCATAAGAGTGTGTTATTATGTGCAAATTAAGAGGTGTAATACATGCAAAAAGTGCTAAAACTCCACAAATTGGACGCTCGTGAGGAAATTGCGAAGCTGGAAGATGCTTGTGGACAAAAAGTCGCAACTTGCTATCAATGTGGTAATTGTACGGCGGGATGTCCTGCATCCTTCGTGTATGATTTGCAGCCGCATCAGATTTTGCGACATTTGCAATTGGGAAATTTGGAACGAGTTTTACAATCCAAATCCATTGCCATGTGTCTGTCGTGTTCAACCTGTTCGCAGCGATGTCCTAATAATATTGATATTGCCGGAATAATGGAGCATTTACGTCACTTGGCTCGTCATGAGGGTACCTTTGCCGTGCCCAAAATCAATGATTTTTGGAAATCCTTCCTTGATACGGTACGTTTGAGCGGTCGCACCTACGAAATGGGTGTAATGGTACTGTATATGATACGCTCAGGTCGTCTCTGGACTGATGTGGACTTGGCACCCACGGCTTTGCGTAAAAACAAGTTGCCGTTTAAGCCGCATACCATTCAAGGTGCAAAAGCGGTGGGACGTATTTTAAAACGCTATGAAGAGCGTTGTGCCAAGGAGGGTAAAAAAGCATGAAACTTGCGTATTATCCCGGTTGTTCCGCTGTAGGAACATCGGCAGATTATGAAATGTCCACTCGTTGCATTTGCCAAGATTTGGGGCTTGAACTTGTGGATTTGGAAGATTGGAATTGTTGCGGTTCCACACCTGCTCATGCCGTTTCCACAGAACTTTCGGCAGCATTATGCGCTCGCAATTTGGACATTGCCGCCGTAGCCGGTGCCGAAAAGCTGTTAACCGGTTGCCCTTCCTGTCTTTCTAATTTACGTCATGCGCATCATCGTTTGGAAGACGAAGTCTTTCGTGATAATGTCAACGAACTTTTGGATAATCCCCTTGCCAAGTCCTTACCCGAAGCTACTTCGGTTATGCAAAGCCTTGTGGAAAATGTAGGTCTTGACGGCATAAAATCTAAGGTTCGTAAACAGTTAAAAGGATTGCGCCTTGCTCCTTATTATGGCTGTTTGATGAGTCGTCCTGCAGAAATTATGCAATTTGGCAATGCCGAAAACCCACAAATGATGGAAGATATTCTCAAAGCTTGTGGCGCAACGGTCATTGATTTTCCTTTAAAAACCAATTGTTGCGGCGCATCTTTCGGTATTCCCGAAAGACAAATGACTGCAAAACTTTCCGGTAAAATCCTGCAAGTGGCAGACAATATGCAAGCCGACGCCATTGTGGTGGCTTGTCCTTTATGCCAAATGAACCTTGATTTGCGTCAAGACCAAGCAGGAAAGGCCATGAGCACTCATTTTAATATTCCTGTATTGTATTTCACCCAAGTTCTCGGGCTTGCCTTTGGGCGTGATCCCAAGGAATTGGGCTTTGGTAAATTGTGTGTCAGCCCCGCCTCCTTGCTGGAAAAATTGACACCTGAGGAGGTACGCCCATGAGAATTGGCGTTTTTATTTGTCATTGCGGCAGTAATATTGCCGGTACCGTTCGCTGTAACGAAGTAGCCGAACTGGCCAAAAGTTATCCTGAAGTGGTACATGCCGTTGATATAATGTATGCTTGCGCCGAACCCGGACAGCAAGCCATTGAGGCTGCCATTGCCGAACACAAATTGGACGGCGTGGTGGTTGGTTCTTGCTCACCTCGTATGCACGAACCCACTTTCCGCCGCACTGTGGAAAGAGCCGGTTTGAACCGCTATATGTTTGAAATGGCCAACTTACGTGAACATGTTTCATGGATTGGCA
>CAYJHV010000330.1:0-2354 GCA_964369825.1 uncultured Desulfovibrionaceae bacterium
GGTTCCAATTCAGCCATGCTGTCCCGCAAAAAAATACCATTATTATAACTTTTTGACATTTTTCGTCCGTCAAGACCGGGACATTTGGCGGCAGGAGTTAATTTTGCTTCCACATCCACAAAGGTTTCACCGTAAAGATGATTAAAACGACGTCCAATTTCTCGAGTCATTTCAAGATGTGGCAATTGATCTTGTCCCACCGGCACAAATTTTGGCAAATACATTAAAATGTCGGCACTCATGAGCACAGGATAGCATAAAAAACCGGCATTACTCAAATCTTTATTGGTGACCTCTTGTTGCATCTCTTTATAGGTAGGGCAACGTTCAAGCCAAGAAACAGGCGTTATCATGGATAACAATAATGAAAGTTCCGCATGGCTCTTGACGGCAGATTGTACAAAAATAACACTTTTTTCAGGATCAATACCGGATGCAAGCCAATCTTTTACCATTTCAAAAGAATTATTTTTAATGGCGGAAGGATCGGCAAATTCACTGGTAAGAGCGTGCCAATCGGCCACAAAGAAAAAAGTATCGGTTTCTTCTTGTAATGCAATCCAATTTTTCAAAACACCAAAATAATGCCCGAGGTGTAAAGCACCGGTAGGGCGCATTCCAGATACTGTGCGTGTACGCATGTTATGTAAGTCTTCATTTGTAATTTTCATTAGTTAAGCCCAAAAGTTGTTAAAAGAATTTCACTTGTGCCATGAACAAGAGGACCTAGCACATAACCTAGAACGCCGGTGGCCAGCAAAAGGATAAGTATGATAAATCCGTAGTTTGCGGCTCTCATGTATTTCCAAGCCAAGGAAGGCGGAAGAAAGTACGCCAAAACTTTGCTTCCGTCCAGTGGGGGTATAGGTAATAGATTTAAGAAACAAAGTCCACAATTTATAAAAATACCTATGCCCAGCATTTTGACAATGAAAATATAGGTACTGCTTTCATTAATAGATACCGGAGGTATTAATTCCACAAAAATACGCAAGGAAAGAGCAAAAATGACAGCTAAAGCAAGGTTGGTGAGTGGTCCTGCCAACGATACCCACATCATATCTTTTTGTGGGTCTTTAAAATACCGAGGATCCACGGGCACAGGTTTTGCCCAGCCAAAGACAAAGGGGCTTGTTAAACTTGTAAGTATAAAAACCAGTAAACCCATGGGATCAATATGTGGTAAGGGGTTTAAGGTGAGCCTTCCCATCATTTTTGCGGTGGGATCGCCACGTTTAAACGCAACATAACCATGCGCCACTTCATGTAAAATAATTCCGAGCAAAGCCGGTACCAAAGCCACGGCAAAACGCTTAAATAAAAGTGCAGTATCAGCATCAAACATAAAAAATACTTACCTTAAAAAAAGTTGAAAGACAAGAAATAAACAAAGACTATTGTTTATAGTACAAGTCATTATTTATCAAATATTTATGAAAAAATACTTGCTTATATAAATTCTATTGCCTTTATACCATAATTGGATAAAATGAACATATAACTAAGGCTAAACATATAACACCAAAAATGAAAATGTAAATGAGCATTTTTTAAAAAGATTAAGAGTAATAAAAACAAAACCATGCAAGATACCCAAGAAAAAAAATATACCCCCCCCGTAATCACTGTTCTGTTACAACCTGAAGAAAAAACTTTAGAATTGCCACGTCCAAAAATCGTGAGGCAATTGTTGCAAGCTCTTGGATTAAGAGAAGAAACTGCTCTTGTCGCTCGTAACGGCATACTGCTTACGCCTGATGTGCGCATTTACAACGGCGATAATATATTGGTACGTAAAGTGACTTCTTCAGGTTAGCCGTTTCATAATAAAAATCATTTTTAATGCAAAATATACAAATACCTCCCTTTGATACACAGTCTGCCGCAAAGGCGCAAAAAATTTTGGATAATGCAGCCAAATTACCCGGAAGTCTTGGGCTTATGGAAAAGCTTATTGTGCAACTTGCCGGTATTCAAGGCAAAGAACGTCCTTCTTTTTCCAAAAAAGCACATATACTTTTTTCCGGTGACCATGAAATTGCCTTGCATGGCTTAAGTACGGCCGGGCAAAGTATGACCACCATGCAAACCATAAACTTTGCTCAAGGCGGTGGCTGCATCAATGCTTTTTGTCGCACGGCAGATGCTGATTTAACCGTGGTGGATGTAGGTATGAAGGATGATATTCACGTTGAAGGTTTGGTGAAAAAAAATGTGATGCGTGCAGTGAGGGATTTTAGCCAAGGTCCTGCCATGAGTAAAACTGAAGCCCTCGCCTGCATTCAAGTGGGTATTGACCAAGCCAGAGAAAAGGCGGCTGCCGGCTATACATTGCTTGGGGTTGGAGAAATGGG
>CAYJHV010000331.1:0-2349 GCA_964369825.1 uncultured Desulfovibrionaceae bacterium
TTTAAAACTGAATTAATCAGTGTTTCCTTAATATTTGAATAAAGCAAGGCACTAGGTAATGATCTGCCAAATTTATTTATAACGCTCACGCATTTCTTGCAATAAAACTTCTTCATTGGGGAAATTGCCCACAGTATGTTTTGAAAATATCAAATCACCATTAACTGTCACGTCAAAAATACCGCCGCTTCCCGGAATAAGTTTCGCTTGAATGTCAAAAGTTTCAGCAATTTTATTGGCCAAACTGACCGCAGTTGGTTCATAATTTCAAGCAGAACAAAAAGTAATACTCACTTCCATAATTTTCTCCTTTTTTATGAGGTACAATTCAATACTTCATGTATTTTTTCCACAATATTTTCCGCAGAAATCCCCACTCTGGCACGAAGCTCTTGTTGCTTGCCATGCTCCACAAAAGCATCACCAATGCCTATTCTGTGAATATGCTTACCTTGCAAAGCATTTTTATCCACCAGCAATTCCAAAATTGCCGAAGAAAATCCTCCCATGAGCGAAGCTTCTTCCACAAGAAAAATATGTTTATGTTCCAAAACAAGTTCTAAAATTTGCTTTTCCGGCAAAGGTTTTATCCAAATGGGATCAAAAACTGCCACGGATTTCCCTAAATTTTCGCCAATGTCGGCGGCGGCTTTAAGGGCATAATGTACGCAGGGGCCAAGGGCGATAATCAGTGCATCTTGCCCTGTTTGCATAAGCTCCCCTTCACCAAGTGCAAGACAAGTATACATTTCCGGTAAAGGTATGCCAAAACCAAGACCGCGTGGATAGCGCAAAGCCATGGGACCGTTGTTTTTACTGGCAGTATACAATGCGTGACAGAGCAAGGCCTCATCACGAGGGGCAATAAATTGCAGATTGGGAATATGGCGCAAATAAGCCACATCAAAAATACCATGATGCGTAGGACCGTCCTCACCAACAATACCGGCTCGATCAATGCAAAAAATAACCGGAAGATTTTGCAAACAAACATCGTGTACCACTTGGTCATAAGCTCTTTGCAAAAAAGTTGAATATAAAGCCACCACAGGCCGTTTACCCTGTATGGCAAGACCGGCGGCAAAGGTCACGGCGTGTTGTTCACAAATACCCACATCCACAAAGCGATCGGGATAGCACGCACCGAAGGCATCGGTACCTGTACCTTCGGGCATGGCCGCCGTTATTGCCACAACATCCTCGTTATCCTTGGCAATATCCACAAGACAGCGAGAAAAGGCATCGGTAAAGGAAATACTTTTACTTTTTGGCGGCAGAGCACCACTTAGCACATCAAAGCCCCCTACCCCATGAAAATGCGTTGGATCTTCTTCTGCCGGAGCATACCCTTTACCCTTACGTGTCAAAACATGTAAAAGCACAGGACCTTCTTCCACGGCAGAAGCCATATGTAAATGCTTGTTCAAAGCTGCCAAATCATGCCCGTCCACAGGACCGATATAATTGAAACGAAAAGCCTCAAAAAGCATTCCGGGAGTAAAAAAAGATTTGAAAGACCATTCACCTCTGACAGCATACGTTGCTAAGTTATTGCCGATTCGAGGTACAGAGCGCAAAAACGACAAGACATCCTTACGCATTTGGCGAACCCAACGTCGTGACAAGTTGCGACTCAAGAAACGAGAAAGTGCGCCCACATTGGGAGAAATGGACATTTCATTATCGTTTAAAATCACTATAAACCGTTTCCCCATATGTCCGGCAAGATTGAGCCCCTCCAGCGCCTGTCCGCCGGTAAGCGCTCCGTCGCCAATGACAGTAACAATACGATGATCTTCGCCTGCCAAATCTCTTGCCATGGCCATGCCAAGTCCTGCCGAAATGGAGGTGGAAGCATGACCTACACCAAAATGATCGTAAGGGCTTTCACCGACTTTGGGAAAACCGGAAATGCCTCCCAAGGTACGCAAGGTGGAAAATGTATCCGCTCGTCCCGTAAGCAATTTCCAAGCATAACTTTGATGTCCCACATCCCAAATAAATTTGTCCTTGTCCGCATCAAAACAATGCAGCAAAGCAAGGGTCAACTCCACCACACCAAGAGACGGCGCCAAATGCCCGCCATTTTTTGCCACAACAGAGATGATGCGCTCTCTTATGTCTTGCGCAAGCTCTTGCAGGCTTGGCATGTCCATGGATTGTAAATCCTTTGGATTTTTCAATGAAGATAATGCCGACACCTTGGCTATATTTGTTTCTTGCATGGGTATTCCAATATGTTTGTATTTTGATGACGTCAAAGGTACCACACTTAGTCTTGAAAAGCCTGTCATCACTTCTGCGCCAACCATCCGGCAGATATGCTACTTTTTTTATTGTATGTGGGTC
>CAYJHV010000332.1:0-2345 GCA_964369825.1 uncultured Desulfovibrionaceae bacterium
CCCGAAGGTCAGGATTCTCAGAAAAACGGAAATCCGGAAGATATTGTTCATGCCACGACTTCTGTTTGTAAAAAGTGTCGCATATCCTTGCCGGCTCCCAGTCCGCAACTTTTTTCTTTCAATAGTCCGCAAGGTGCTTGTCCTCGTTGCGTGGGACTTGGTACGGTGGATTATTTCGAACCTTTGCTGGTGGCACCAAACAAAGGACTTTCTCTTCGTGAAGGCGCACTCTTGCCTTGGGCAAATCCCAAAATGTTTGCTCGCTATGAAAAAGCTTTGGAAGCTCTTGGAAAAAGATGGAAATTCACCTTGGATACCAAGCTTGCCGATTTTAGCAAAAATGCACTCTCGGCACTTTTTTACGGAGAAAATGCCAAGGGTAAGCCTGCTCAAAATTCTGATGGTTTACGCCGCAATTGGATGGGGGGAAATGTGGCACTTTCTGCCAAAGGCGACGCCAATAGTCATATTTTTGAGCAAGTGAATGAAATAGACATACAAGGTGACGTACCTATTCAGGAAAAGCGTTGGACAGGTGTTATGCCGCTTTTGGAAAAAGGAATGCAATATGGTGATGCGTGGAGGGAGACCCTTTCTCGCTTTCGTCAATCTACCCATTGCCCCGATTGCCAAGGTGCTCGTTTGCGCCCTGAAGCCTTAGCAGTGCGTGTGGGAGAAATTAATATTGATACTTTTTGCCGTTATTCTGTGGAAAAAGCCATTGCTTGGTTAAACACTCAAGAATTTAGCGGTCGCCACGCACTCATTGCCGAACCACTGCTAAAAGAATTACGCCATCGCTTGCATTTTATGCACGATGTAGGTCTGGAGTATATTTCCCTCGGACGTGCCATGTCCACACTTTCCGGCGGTGAAGCCCAGCGTATTCGCCTTGCCTCACAGCTTGGCTCAGGTCTTGTGGGAGTTACCTACGTTCTCGATGAACCTTCCATCGGTTTACACCCTCGTGACAATCAACGGCTCATCGGTACTTTGCGCTCTTTACAAGAGCGAGGCAATACGGTGTTGGTGGTGGAACATGATGAAGCCACCATTTGTGAAGCCGACACGGTCATCGAGCTTGGTCCCGGTTCCGGCAGCCTTGGAGGTGAATTGGTTTTCATGGGCAATGTGCAAGAGCTTATGAAAAATGCTCAAACCCTGACCTCTAAATATTTGCGCGGGGATATGGGTATTGATTTGCCGGACGAAAGACGTGAGGCTCAAGGTGAAATTGTTCTTAAAGGTGTGAGCACGCACAATTTAAAAAATATTGATTGCCGCATTCCCCTTGGTGTACTCACTTGCGTTACCGGTGTCTCCGGTTCCGGAAAATCTTCCTTGGTGGTGGATTCGCTTTACAAGCATTTGGCTTTGGCGCAAGGTATTCGTGTGGATCAACCCGGTATTATTGCCGGAATCAAAGGTCATGAAAATATTGAACGTATTGTTTCCATTGATCAAAGTGCCATCGGACGTACTCCACGTTCAAATCCTGCCACTTATACCAAGATTTTTGACGAAATCCGCAATATTTTTGCCAGTACCACCGATGCCAGAAAAAGAGGTTATACTTCCGGGCGTTTCAGCTTCAATGTCAAAGGCGGACGCTGTGAAGCCTGTAACGGAGACGGACAAATCCGTGTGGAAATGCATTTTTTACCGGATGTTTACGTTACTTGCGATGTGTGCAAAGGCAAGCGTTATAATCACGAGACTCTCGAGGTGCGCTACAAAGAACTGAATATTGCCGATGTTCTTGCACTTTCGGTGAGTCAAGCTCGTAAATTTTTTGAAAATTACCCTGTGCTGGAAAGACGGCTTTCTGTGCTTGAAGATGTGGGGCTTGAATATATTCGTCTTGGGCAACCTGCTACCACACTTTCCGGCGGTGAAGCCCAACGCATTAAAATATCACGTGAACTTGGTAAAAAATCTTTACCGGGTACCATGTATATTTTGGACGAACCTACCACCGGCTTACATATGCATGAAGTTGGTAAACTTATAAATGTATTGCATAAATTAGTGGACAGAGGGGCTACGGTGGTTGTTATTGAGCATAATACCGACGTTATTTTAAGTGCCGACCATGTGCTTGACCTTGGACCCGGTGGCGGTGAAAATGGCGGGCGTATAGTGGCTGCCGGTACTCCCGAAGCCATTGTTGCCGATCCTAACTCAGTGACCGGGAAATTCCTCATGGAAGAACGTACCATCAGACGTAAAAGGCAAATTTAGTGCCTTGATTTATTCAAAAGCTTAGATTTTATTAAAACAGTCAGGTTGCTACTCTCGATTTGCGTAAAGCTCGCAAGCTCGCTAACGCAAACGCCTTCGGCGCC
>CAYJHV010000333.1:0-2345 GCA_964369825.1 uncultured Desulfovibrionaceae bacterium
ATACTCGTATGCGGCACCTGCCTCAGCCACTACAATCTGTTAGAAAAAAAAGAAATCGGTGCAACATCAAATATGCTGGATATTGTCACAAGCCTACAGCTGGCCCAAAAAGTTATCAGGCCATAGTTAGTTTGAAATTTTTTTGATTTTTATTTTTTATTTTTTATTTTTTTTATTTTTTTTTATTTTTCTGATAAAAAATTATTCTAATGAGCTAAAGCGCAAACTTCCGGAAGTAAAATAATACTTTTGACCATGCACCCTAAGACATAATTCACCGGCATTACCAAGCCCCTCTAAAATTCCATGGAAAGTTTTATATCCATCATCAAGTTGTACATACTCCCCCTTCCACAGCAAACATTCGGTGGCTTCTCTTAAACACGCCGTAGCCAAAGGCAATTTTTCTGTATACCAAAAATAAAGCTGATTTACAAGATATATCCAAAGACCTTCCGCCTTACTGTTTTTATACGTAAATTGACTATTATTTAAGAGTGTTATGTTGCTACTCAGAATTTGAGTAGCCTCTTGGGACAATGGTAAAATTCCGGCACTCAAAGCATGATTTTCACGTAAATTATCTTCAGTCGGTGACTTTTCTATATTTAAACCAATGCCTGCCAAAAGCACCCCGTCCCTTTCCTCAAGTAAAATACCACCCACTTTTACAGCTTGAGAATGTACATCAAAAACCACAAGATCATTTGGCCATTTAAGATATAATGGGCACTGCAATGTTTGAAAAGCTTTAATAATATAAGTAGATAATGCAGGAGCAGCAGCAATAGTTACAAAAGGATCTTGCAACGGCAAACGCAAAGCCGCATAAATATTGCCCACAGGCGAATACCATACCCTGCGAGTCTGCCCCCTACCCCGACTCTGACTCTCCACAAGTACCGATGCCCACTCAGGCAAAGCATCTTGTGCCACCAATGCCCAAGCTTCATCAAGCACCGAAGTGCTAGCACCACATACAAAAACCGGTGCCGGCAAACCCTCCCCCACCCATTGGCACATGGTGGCATTTATACTTTTTTTTTCCACAAAAATATGCAATACTTTCTCCATGCAACATTATATAGTCGGCGGCGCCGTTCGTGATCTGCTCATGGGAAAATTCCCTCAAGAAATTGATCTTGCCTTCAGCGGCAAGGTAGCAGACTTTTTACAAGCAGAACCCTCTGCACAACAAGTGGGCAAAAGTGTACAAGTATACATCTTACACGGTCAAGAATATATGCCACTACACAACAATAACCTCATGGCAGACCTCTATCATCGAGACTTGACCATCAATGCCCTTGCCCTCAACAACAAAGGTATTATTTACTCCCATCCGCAAAGCTTTATGGACTTAAAATTGAGGATTTTACGCCCAACCACCTCACATGCCTTTTTTGATGATCCCTTGCGTATTTATCGCTTAGCACGCTTTGCCGCTACCTTTGCAGATTTCTCAGTCCATGAAAGCGCATTACATCAAGCAAAAGCCGTGGTTTTAGCACATAAAGACCATACCCTTCCCGGCGAAAGAGTAGGCAGAGAATTCCTAAAAGCTCTACGTAGCCAAAAGCCCTCACGTTTTATGAAATATTTACAAAAAATGCAAGCTTTCTCCCCTGAACACAGTTATTGGTTTGTTGAATTGTCCAACATGACTTCATCTGAACTGATACACCTTGGAAAGCTAAAGGATAACTTTAACTTTAAAATGAATCTGCCCAACATAACTTCATCTGAATCGATACATCTTGAAAAGTTAAAGGATAACTTTAACTTTAAAAATGAAATTATTAATGACTTAAAATACAATAAATTAAAATATAATGATTTTTTAACCTTGGGACGCTTTATGCTTTTGGGTGTTTTCCTTGATATTAAAAAAAATAAAAATCTTAAAGTTCATCCCATTTATAGTTTGGCACAAAGACTGGCATTGCCTTTGCGCTATGCCAAAGCCGCCCTGCATTTTGCAGAAACTTGGCACCATGCACAAAATTTTTTACATATTTCAACAGCGGAGCAAGTGCATATACTTTTACAAACGCACATTCTTGGCATAAGCAAAATATATTGGCAGGTATTAAAACTATATTCGGGACAAAATTTTTTAGATTTAGGTACCCAAGCTTTAAATGTCATTTTGAATGTGCATTTACCTCAAAAATGGCAAAATAAAGGTAAATTTTCCGGAGAAAAATTGCTGCATATGCGCTGCATTGCCTTACAAAAGTTCTTAAAAGATGGCATTGAACGCTTTAGCTAAAACTTTCAATTTCGATGCATTAGCCATTTTATTATAATGTAAAAAAAAATACTTGACAAGTATATGATTTGTG
>CAYJHV010000334.1:0-2343 GCA_964369825.1 uncultured Desulfovibrionaceae bacterium
CGTCTGTTGAAGAGTTTTGAAGCTCTTGAAAGTAAGATACTTTAGACAATGAAAGATTGTCAAGGGTAAGATTTTCTGTGATCAGGGCTAATCACATGATTGTTGTTCGTAAAATAATAAAATATCTTAGAATTTTTATATAACTTTGAGACAAAGCAGGGCAAAGATGCATTGCTTTGTCTCAAAGGCTGATAAGCATATGATAAATATTCGATAAATAAAATATTCATAACTATTTTATTTAATGAATAACAACTAAAATCTATTTATTTTTATGAAGTATGTTCTTCCGTTTAAAATATTATTTAAGAAACAACAAACTATTAACCTTTCTCAATAACTTCTATGCCATTCATATAAGGTACCAAGACTTTTGGTAAGCGCACAGAACCGTCGGCTTGTTGACCATTTTCCAAAATAGCCACCAACGTTCTTCCAACGGCAAGACCGGAGCCATTTAAAGTGTGTGCAAATTGCGCTTTTCCGCCGCTTTTGGGGCGAAATTTAATGTCAGCCCGTCTGGCTTGAAAATCTCCGCAATTGGAGCAAGAAGAAATTTCACGGTAGGTATTTTGACCGGGTAGCCATACTTCCAAATCGTAGGTTTTGGTGGAAGCAAAGCCCATATCTCCGGTACATAAAATAATGGTACGGTACGCAAGGTCTAATTTTTCAAGTAGGTTTTCGGCATGTTTGCGCATGAGTTCCAATTGATTGAAGGAATCCTCGGGATGTGCAAAGCGTACCATTTCCACTTTATAAAATTGATGCTGGCGAATAAGTCCCTTGGTATCTTTGCCGTAAGAACCGGCTTCGGAGCGAAAACATGGCGTTTGCGCACAATAGCCCCTTGGAAGCATATCTTCACTCATGACTTCTCCGGCATGGAGGTTGGTCAAAGGTACTTCGGCAGTGGGGATAAGATAGTATTCTGTGCCGGAAATACGAAACAAATCTTCTTCAAATTTGGGAAGATTACCGGTTCCGGTCATGGTATGTTTATTTACCATCAGCGGCGGTGCCACTTCAATGTAACCATTTTTGGCATGTTCATCGAGGAAAAATGTCATGAGTGCACGCTCAAGCTTGGCAGCCCAGCCCATGGAGACCACAAAACGGGAGCCGGTAAGCTTGCTTGCTCGCTCAAAATCCAGACCGCCTAAAGCTGTACCCAATTCAAAATGCTCTTTTGGGGTAAAATCAAAGCTTGGCGGTGTGCCAAAGCGATGTACTTCGGGGTTGTCGTTTTCATCTTTGCCCACAGGTACGCTGGAGTGTGGGATGTTGGGCACTCCCAAAAGCCAATCTTGCACTTTGTGCTTGGCATTTTCCGTTTCCACGTCAAGAGTCTTAATGCGTTTTGAAAGCTCTCCCAAGGAGCTTTGTACCTCTGAAGCGTCTTCACCGGCTTGCTTGCGTCTGCCAACTTCGGCAGATGCCTGATTAAGTTGACTTTTTAATTCTTCTACTTCTTGCAAAAGCTGACGGCGTTTGGCATCAAGTTCCAAAAATGCATCCACATCCAGATTAGATTGGCGAGCACTTAAAGCAGAACGTAATATTTCAGGATTTTTTTGAATGGATTTCAAATCAAGCATGGTATCACCCCTAAAAATTCATAATTTTTTTTCGCATACTATACATAAGCTCTCGTTACGTCCACAAAAAAGAGAGCTTAAAAAGGGATGCGGCATAAATATAATTTCAATTTTAAAGATAATGAACTTGACAATCAATTTTAATAATATTATGTTGCTTGAAATTACATACAGGAGCTAACTATGAAAAATTTAAGAAATTCTTTTGAAAGTGAAACACGTCAAAGTACAACAGGTGTTCATGTAAAACTTTTAGGGTCCTTTGATAGTACGGATAAACCTACTTTTTCCAAGCTCATTCAAAAGGTATTTTGCCCTGAACAACGTATTTTTTTCGATGTTCGCTCCTTGGAGGTTAACGGTGAAATGTCTCGTCATGCCTTCAAACAATGTATAAGCGATATTCCGGCTCAACAAGTATTTTTTAAAGGAAAACAAGGTTTTGAACTCGGTAATCAAGGGAATAGAATTTTGGTAATCAAGGATAGTCCGTGTAAATGTGACGGAGCTTGTAAGTCTTGCGCATGTGATATGCGGGTAAAAAATCGGAATGAAAAGCATACATTTCATTTGCAAAAACATCAAAGTCCCGAGGGAGCAGAGCAAAAAACTATCCATGCATAATTCTTTGCTTAAAAAATCTTTCGCTTAATCGGTATTTGTGAGGAAGGGAAAACTATTTGCTGATGCAAAGAATTTTCCCTTCCTTGCGTATTTCTATTTTTTCAAAATAAATTTCCGCTCG
>CAYJHV010000335.1:0-2338 GCA_964369825.1 uncultured Desulfovibrionaceae bacterium
CTATTCGGTTATTTTCATAGGAGATGGAGGCAATGATGTGTCTGCCATGCAATGTGCTGATGTGTCCATAGGCGTTAGCATAACCCATGCCATTGCCCAAAATGTACACAATGTCGCTGATTATATCATTGATACCGAAGAAGAGTTATATGAACTTCTCTGTCATTTACGACAATCTTATTTTAAATATAAATGATGAGCCCTCGCACAATTCCTACAATTAATAAAATGCATGGATTGCGAGCGCAACGACACAGCAATCCATGCATTAATTTTCGTACAGTTTTAAAATAAATCACGCTTATTACATTTTTTGAAAATTGAGTTAACAGGCGCCCTTAGGGTCGGTCTTTCCCTCTCAAGGAAACACTTGAACAGTGTTTCCAAAGCTTATAAATTTTTCTGACTTTCTTGAAGTTGCTGAATAAGGTTATTTAAGGTGTGAGCCTGTTTGGCAAGGTCTTCCACTGCATGGGCAGATTCAGACATAGCCGTCGCTGTTTCAATGGAAATCACTCTTACATGTTCTAAAGTCTGATTAACAGCTTCACTTGTAGATGATTGCTGTTCTGAAGCTGAGGCAATATTTTGTATTCTGTCGGCTGTTTGTTGCGCAATGCTTACAATGCTTTCAAGTTTTGTCCCGGCCTCTACAGCCATTTGTGCCGCTGAGCGTACAGCCCCCACAGCTCGTTCGACGCTGTTCATGCTTTGTGCTGTACCTGTTTGAATTCCTGTAATAACTTTATTTACTTCACTGGTGGCTTGCATTGTTTTTTCAGCCAATTTGCGTACTTCATCGGCAACAACGGCAAAGCCACGTCCTGCTTCTCCGGCACGTGCTGCTTCAATGGCAGCATTGAGTGCAAGTAGATTTGTTTGATCGGCAATATCGGTAATAACACGAATAATAGCGCCAACGCCTTCGGTTTGCATACTTAAATTATCCATACCGTCTTTGACTACGGCGGTATAATTTTCCACATCTTGGAAGCTTGCAACCATTTTACTGACTACTTCCGAGCCTTCCTTGGCTTCAGACATGGCGTTGGTAGCAGTGAGCGCGGCATCGGATGCGCTGTGTGCCACGTCAATGACAGCATCGTTCATTTGGTTCATGGCTATGGCGGCTTTTTCGATTTGTTCATTTTGGTTGGCTGCACCGCGGTTTGACTGTTCCACTTTCACCGAAAGCTCTGTACTGGTGGAAGATACACGGTCAGCTACTTCTTGAGCTGAGACGGCAAGTTTAATGAGTCTGTCATTGCTTTCTTCAAGAGCTTCTTTATCCACAAGGTCAGAAATATCAGACCAAAGAGCCAGCGCACCAAGCCCATTACCGTCATTGTCATAAAATGGAGCCGCTACAACTTGGATTCGTGTTTCCTTGCCTTTAAAGCTTGTAAATGTACGTTCTGTTTGAATGATTCTTTTTTCACGCAGGGCGTCGGCAATGGTAATCGATCGATTTTTATCGCCAAATACAAATTCTGCTACGTGTACACCTATATAGTCTGCAGGGTTGCCGTCCCGTCCTAAAATATCAAGAATCCCTTGGTTTGCAAAGGCGACATTTTCTTCGGGTGATGCCACGAAGCAAGGAACATTTATTCCTTTCAATATGCCTTGTGAGTAAGCAAGCTGGTCATCAAGGTGCTTCATAAGTGCCGACAAGTCTCTGGACAAAATACCAAGTTCGTCTTCACGGTCGAGGACAATCTTAGTTTTTTTGCCAAGTAAGTAGTTTCTGGCGTATTGAGTGATTGCATCGATGGGCACAAGTACCGCATGAAAAAATGAATAGGAAAATATTATAACAGCAATAATGGCCGTTACGAAAATGCCTATGAGTAAGTAGCGTGCAAATTTTGTTTCGACATTAGACTGTGTGATCATTTTTTTAAGGCGCAATTCAATTTTCGTTTGCATGGATTGGAAATGATTTTGCAGTATTGCCAATGTTGGTTTTGTTATTTTTTCATAAATAATTTTAGCGTCATCGTTTTGAGTTATAGCACACAATTCACGGATTTTAATAGCAGATTCATGTAGTATTTTGTGTGGTTCGTTCATGGCGTTAAGGTCGGCTCTAAGCTCGGGAAACACCTCTTCAAGTTTTTGGCGTTCGTTGCTGTGGTACCATTTGCCAAAAGCACATTTTTTGTCGTCGGTTATAATTTTGAGTTCGCCGGGTGAAGATTTTGTGAGGTAGCCAAGCAGAGCATTAACCCATTCCAAATGTTGCATTTCACGTACAAGCAAAGTGTTGGCAAGTGAGGATGCTTCTCGTCTTTCCATAGAATTTTTTTCAAGGTTTGCAAAGGACATCAAAAACAGC
>CAYJHV010000336.1:0-2336 GCA_964369825.1 uncultured Desulfovibrionaceae bacterium
TTTCTTTATCCCAAGAAGCCTTATTTTCATACGCATATATGACACCAGTTTTATAGTTTTTTTGATAAATTATTCCCACGTTGCACCTCTGCTTCATCGTTACAAATTATAATCTGCAACGATGGAAATACAACAAAAAAATGGATAATACTTATTTTATATTACCTTTTAGTAGATTCATCGTTACACTTTCAGGGAATGCAGGTTATAACTTGCCCATTCAGAAAAAAATAAAATAAAAGCCGCCTACCATAAAACAAGTTTGAGGTTTGCCATCAATAGAACGGCGAGGTTTGCTACAAATGTACGCTGATTATCTGGATGATTTAAGGAACAAAGCAAATAAATCTTAACCATAAGGAGATGACCATGATTGACCGCAAAACTTTACCCTTAGAAATCGCTGAACGTGTCTTATCTGCTGAAATCATACAGTATATTGAAGATGCAGACCTTTCACCTACTGCTCAAAAGATTCTTGATAGATGGGCATTGAATGCTCCAGACTTTTTGTGAGAACTGGAGCAAGAAGGTGCGCAAGCCTTAATTCAACAAGCTCAAGATACTGCACAGCAAAAAGAAGACATCCTCCTAAGCGAGTCCGCTAATCGTGCCCGTGAATACGGTATGTATAACACGGAAATCATGCAGGAAATGGAACCACCATCTTTCTTTTACACTGATAATGAGTAGCAACTGGAAGTAGTTCAGCTGTAAAATAAATTATTATACCTATTGATTTTTTAAAAAAATAGCGTGTATTTTATGTAGAATTAAAGGAATAATAATTCCTATGCCCATAAAAACACATAAAAAAGTATTTTCATAATTTATTTGAAAAGCCTTATCTGTAAAGGGAAAGAGCATGGCAAGGGAACCTGCTAAAATGCCAGATAAAAATGCCAGACTGGATTTTTGATATTTTTCTAAGCACATACGAATAAGACGCACAAAAGAAAATAGACCGCACAGCGCACCCATGCCAAATATTACAATAATTAAAAAATTCATTTGGGCAACACTTTGAATAATAAATTCATATTGACCAAGTAAAACCAATAAGAATGCGCCGGATATACCGGGTAAAATCATGGCGCAAATGGCCACAAATCCCGAAAAAAATATGGTAAGATAAGAATGCTCAAGAGTTAAGGTTTCAGAATACGTTATACAAAGTGCGGAGAGAATACCTACAATAAACAGTGCCACGGAAACTATGGGATAGCCGCGAATTTTCATCAGATTTTTCAACAATAACAGTAAGGAAGCAAGTACAAGCCCAAAAAAGAAAGCCCAGACAAAATTTTTATGTGTTTGCATAAGATATACAACAACATTTGCCAGTGAAAAAATAGCAGTAACAATTCCAAGTACAAGGGGTAAAAGGAATCCTCCCGAAATTTTATGAAAGGCATTTTTAAATTCACGCCTATATAAAAGTTTAAAAAAGTCAATATCAATGGAGGTTATACTTTGCAATAACTTTTCATAAATTCCTGAGATAAAAGCTATTGTACCACCTGAAACACCGGGAATCGTATCTGCTGCACCTATTGCAAGACCACAGAAAAAATAATACGCTTTATTTCGCATTTTAAATCCTTACATATATTTTGAATTGAAATTGTGGAATATTGTTACTCATGGCATTTGTCAAGATAAATAGTTACCATTAGGGCAAGCCCATACGTGATTCTAATTTGGTAATAATTTTTTTCTGTGGGGCTTTTGCTAGCACCAAAAAGCCCCCAGCCCCCTACCCTTTTCAAAACGTGCTTACAGCTCATCGCTAACGAAATGAGCTCATAAGCGTCAATAATTCTATTTTATTAAAAAATGTATATTTTAAAAAAAGACCTTGGCACACAATGAAGCAGGGTCTTTTTTTTGTATATTAGTTAACGTATAAATAAAATTGAATTTTATTTTGACTTTTCCTTTTTTATTATGTAATGATTAAAGTATGTAGTATCTGCACTCTTATTTGCTAAACGATATAGTTAATAAGTCAAACAAAGATGCTGAAAAGGAGTTATTATGAGAAATCTTATTGCAGTCATGTATGATTCAGAATTGAAAGCTTCTGAAATTCGAGTGAAATTTTTACAAATGCAAAAATCATACTTGGTTGACCTAGAAGATGCCGTGGTTGTGACCCGCAAAAGCAATGGTAAAGTGAAACTACATCAAATGTACAATCTCACCGCCGCCGGTGCCATGAGCGGCGGATTTTGGGGAATGCTCATCGGACTGATTTTCCTCAATCCTCTTTTGGGCTTGGTGGTAGGTGCCGGCGCCGGCGCCGTGGGCGGTGCACTCAGCGACGTGGGTATAAA
>CAYJHV010000337.1:0-2333 GCA_964369825.1 uncultured Desulfovibrionaceae bacterium
TTCGTGCCCTTGTTTCCTGCATTTTTATTTGTGCAATTTAACTAAAAAATTGTTTAATTTTAGATTGTTATTGTGTTTTTCAGTGACGACTAAATAATAGGCGCATTTTGAGGGGAAAGGGGGGAGTTTGAGGGGGGGAAGGGGCACTTTTTGGCGCTAGCAAAAGAGCCCCTTTCCCCCCTCAATAAAGCTGATTAAAGGCAATAGTCACAAGTTTAGATTTTTTTCAAATCCGCATACCAAGCGCCGGCTTGTTCCATAAGTTTATTGGTACGACTTGCCAAGGCATAAGGATCCTTCAAGTAGCCGTCAAGCAGTAAACTTGTATCAAAGAGTGCTTCTACCATTTCGGTAAGTAGAGGGTCTTTGCTGTCATGCTTATGAATGCGCAAAAGATTACGCAAAATGGGATGGTCACGGTTTACTTCCAAGATTTTTTGTGGAATGGTATCATCTTTTTGCATGACACGCATAAGTTTTTCCATGGAAGATGAGAGCCCGCCGTCAGCAGCCACAAGACAAGCCGGACTGCCTTCAAGACGATGCGAAACACGCACTTCCTTAACTTTATCACCAAGAATGTCTTGTATACTTTTTACCAAGGTATCAAAGTTTGCTACATCTTCTTCGGCAAGAGGATTGGTCTTTGCTGCGCTGTCCTCAGTATCGGCAAAATCTTTGAGACTGTCATCGCCAATTTGTTCCACAGCCTTAAGATCCCATTCTTTATATTTACCAAGTCCTTCCATGACAAATTCGTCAATGGGTTCGGTAAGGTAAAGAACTTCAAGACCTTTTTTGCGAAAGACTTCAAGATGTGGGTTTAGGCGTGCGGCTTCACGGCTGGCACCGGACACAAACCAAATGGTCTTTTGACCTTCTTTGGCACGAGCCATATATTCATCTAAGGAGCTCAGACCTTCAACATCATCGTGGAAGGAGGAATTAAAGCGTAAAAGCGGAGCAATTCTATCTTTGTGTACAAAATCATGATAACCAAGTTTTAAGATGCGACCGTGCTTATGCCAGAATTTTGCGTATTTTTCTTGTTCACCTTCAGCCATTTTTTCCAATTGGCTTAAAGCTTGCTTCACAATGGTTTGCTGAATTTTGCGTAAAATAATATTTTCTTGCAAACTTTCACGAGAAATATTTAAAGGTAAATCTTCGGTATCCACAACGCCTTTTAAGAAACTAAGAAATTCAGGTAAAAGTTCTTTGTTTTCACGCATAATCAGCACACGGCGTGCATACAAATCAAGTCCCCAATGCTCACGTCCACTGCCAAAAATATCAAAACTTTGCTCAGGAATAAAGAGTAGGGCGTTAAATTGCACCGGAGCATCCACAGAAAAATGCATGGTACTTAAGGGCTCAGCATGATCGTAGGTAAGGAATTTATAAAATTCTTTGTATTGCTCCTGAGTTATGGAGAATTTAGGTTCACGCCACAAGGCGGGAGTGGTATTCACATGCTCACCGTCCACCTTGATGGTAAAAGGTATAAAAGCAGAGTGCTTGCGAATGGTGGATTCGATACGATATTTTTCCAAAAATTCGGCAGCATCGTCTTTTAGGTACGCCACAATACGAGTACCACGCTCGGGAGCATCATTTGTTTCGCTTACGGTGAAAGAGCCGCAGCCGTCGCTGATCCAGATATGCGCACTATTATCCCCATAAGCAGGGCGAGAAGTTACTTCTACCTTGTCTGCCACCATGAAAATGGAGTAAAAACCCACACCAAAGCGACCGATAATATTAGAAGCATCGCTGCTATCTTTATTTTCCGCTTCGCCATGCGCTTTTAAGTCTTTTAAAAATTCTTCCGAACCGGATTTGGCAATGGTACCAAGATTGGCAATAAGCTCATCACTGTTCATGCCAATGCCTGTATCATTAATGGTTAAAGTTTTTGCTTCCTTATCTATATTAATATTAATTTCAAAAGCGATATCCGGTGCGTGTGATACCTCGCCTTTGCTTTGTTGAAAGCGTAATTTATCCAAAGCATCCGAGGCATTGGACACAAGCTCACGTAAAAAAATTTCACGATTTGTATACAATGAGTGGGTAATGATGTTAAGAACTTTTCGCACTTCGGCACGAAATTCATGTTGTTTGACATTTTCAGACATTTATAATTCTCCTCAAAAAAAATTCTATGGAGTATAAATAAAATGTCTTACGCGAACGTCAAGGGGGCAAAGGGGAATTTTGAGATGAAATTATTATAAAAGTTAACATTTACTGAGGGAAGTCGCTGATTAATTTCTCCGGAGGGGAGGGGGTCGGCCCTACACCCCCCCAAAGGGGAAAAAACCCTTTGGAAA
>CAYJHV010000338.1:0-2319 GCA_964369825.1 uncultured Desulfovibrionaceae bacterium
CTTGTTTAATATGCGCCACAAAAAATGTATCTTCACTCATAACTTCCTCACAATTTCCTAAGTCATAACTTATAATTCACTATATATCAATACTTATTTGAATCTACATCTAAAATTAACTCAAAAATTGTGTTTTTTAAAAATTTAGATGCGTTTGCCTTCAAGTAACAATGACCTGCGTTAGTCTTGGTAGTCTTTGAGCTTGTTCTTGACAACGTGCGGTAATAAACTTAGCATTTTTCAAAATGGAGCACTGTATTGGAGTATTTGGACAATACTTATACATAATATAACCTTGGGAAACTTTTTGGCATTAGAAAAATTTTTCCCAAAAAAATATCTCAAACTAAATGTCTTAAGGAAATAATATGTCGCAAAATATTATTATTATAGGTGGCGTGGCACTTGGTCCCAAGGCTGCATGTCGTTGTAAACGTGTTGACCCAACAGCCAATGTAACTCTTGTGGATGAAAATGTATTCATTTCATACGGTGGCTGTGGCATACCATTTTATCTTTCCGGTGAAATTAACAATGTGGACGATTTACGCTCTACTCCGTATCACACTGTACGTGATGCCGACTTTTTTAAAGAATTAAAGGGTGTCAATGTACGCACACAAACCAAAGCTCTTTCCATTGACCGTGAAGCAAAAACTGTTTTGGTAAAAAATGTGCTGAGTGGGGCTGAAGATACCTTACCTTATGACAAGTTGGTTTTGGCAACCGGTGCAAGTGCCCGTAAACTTCCCGTGGAAGGGGCAGATTTACAGAATATTTTTGCGGTAACACGTCTTGAGGCAGCGCAAGCGATACGCACTGCATGTGAAAAAGGTAAAGTTTCACAGGCGGTTATCGTGGGTGGAGGTTTTATTGGTCTTGAATGCGCCGTTTCTTTGGCAGAAATGTGGGGTGTTGAGGTTAGCGTTGTGGAAATGGCAGAAAACTTGCTTCCGGGAGCCGTTTCACCAACTCTTGGCAGTATGGTGGCAAAGGATTGCGAAAAAAATGGCGTCAATGTTTTTTGTGCCGAAGAAGTTATGAGTTTTGAAGGTAAAGACGGCAAAGTATGTCGTGTACATACCAACAAACGCAGTCTTGATGCGCAATTGGTTATTGTTTCTGCCGGCTTTATCCCCAACGGTGAACTTGCCAAAAATGCCGGTCTTGAAATAAGCCAAAACGGTGCCATTGCTGTGAACACATATATGCAAACCTCGGATCCACATATTTATGCCGGTGGTGATGCCGTGGCGGTACCCAATTTAATTACCGGAAAATTGGGTTATATTCCACTTGGTTCCATGGCAAACAGGCAAGGGCGGGTCATTGGCAGTAATGTGGCTGGCGGTAAGACAGAATTTAAAGGCTATGTGGGGTCATGGGGTGTCAAACTTTTTGATTTAAGCTTTTGCGGCGCAGGACTTACAGAAAGTCAAGCTCAAAAAGCCGGCTTTGATGCTCTGGCGGTAAATGTGGAGCAATTGGACAGGGCGCATTTTTACCCTGAAAAAAATATGATGAGTCTTGAATTGGTGGTAGATAAAACCACGAGGCGTGTGCTTGGCATTCAAGGCGCTTGTTCTGCCGCCGATGCCCTTAAAGCAAGGGTAGATGCCGTGGCAGTGGCTTTGCAAATGGGGCAGCCCTTGGTGGAAGATATTTCCAATCTTGAAATTTTATATACTCCACCCATGGCCTCAGCTATGGATATTGTCAATGTGGTGGCAAATGTGGCAGAAAATGCCCTCAATGGCTATTTTAAACCACTTAAGCCGCAAGATTTTGCAGAACTTTGGGAACATCAAGCGAAAAATAAAACCTTTTTCATGGATGCAAGACCAAAAGCCGCCGGACTGGCCGTGGAAAAGAAAAATCCCCATTGGCACAGTATGCCACTGGAAGAAGTGAAATCTCGTTTGCAAGAAATTCCCAAGGACACGCCTTTGGTCTTGACTTGTAATACAGGTTTACGAGCTTATGACGTGAATCTTATGCTGAAAAATGCCGGATTTACCAATATTAAAAATTGTATGGGTGGATTACAAGCCGGTGCCAAGCAAGGTTTTGACCCTTTAAAGGGACGTTGATCGTTATTTGATTTCAATTCTAAATTTAATTCGCATTGATCTGGCACTTAGAGTACGAATAAGACCCTACGCAATTCATTGCGCAGGGTCTTATGAAGTGTTGTCTTTAAGCAATGCTAGGCAGAGCTTTACGTTGCTCTTGATTCCTAAGCTATCACCGGGCTGTTAGCGTGTTTGTTTGCGTAATTCATCGCATTTTTCATATAATTCACGCATACGTTCATTCTCT
>CAYJHV010000339.1:0-2316 GCA_964369825.1 uncultured Desulfovibrionaceae bacterium
ATAACCTGACTGTTTTAATAAAATCTAAGTTTTTGAATAAAGCAAGGCACTAGTAACTCTTTGTTGCAAAAATAAAGAATATCTCCCTCGGCACTTCGTGTCATTCCCTTCAAGAGTGAGGCTTTAAATCAGTATTTCATTCACAAGTAAACATTGTGTGTAGCCCATAAATTACTTTCCATTTGTACACAATCTTTCTTGACGCAAGCCTGCTAATAGTTTATGCTTTAGAACATGTGAAAAAAAGCTTAAGGACTTTTACTATGATAATACCTTAAGGTAAGTATCTAAATCATAGTGATTTTTTTGGGCGTATAAACTTGAGGTGTCGGACAATTTTTTTAAACACGTACAAAACAAAGCATTGTGTATATTTTTTTGTTCTTCAAAAAATATATTTTTGACGGTCAAAAAATGTGACTGCAATGCATTTGAAAAGGACAAGTACATGAGAAACGTTAACCAACGAAAGCGATGTATTTGGAGACTGGGAGTATCCGGCTTGACTCTGTTGGCACTGCTTGCCATGGAGCCCATGGCAAAGGCCACAGCACCGGATTTAGAAGAAACAGAAAGCGGAGCAGCATCGGCCATTGTGATGTTTCCGGTAACTGAAAAACCCAGTCCTTATGGGGCAGGTATGCGCCCTGTGGTCTTCAACCACTTAGTTCACGAAAAAGCTGTTGAAGACTGTGAAACCTGTCACCATACAGGCGACATGCAAACCTGTTCTTCTTGCCACTCGGTGGAGGGTAAGGAAGAAGGGAAATTTATCACCCTCGAAAGAGCCATGCACGCAGAAAACATAGCCAAACGCTCCGGTGATACAAAAACCCCCGTTTCTTGTGTCAGTTGTCACGTTCAAAACTTAACCCGTCCCGAATGCGCTGGTTGTCACAGCATAGTACAAGAGCCAAGGGCAGAAAACTATTGCGCTTCTTGCCACGATGTTACGCCTAATATGACCAAAGAGCAATTCATGCAAGGTGTTAAAGGCGAACTTGACGCTGAAGAAAATCTTGCGCTTGCCACAGAAACCGTACACGAAAGAAATCAAAAAATTGCCAATAAAATTAATGTACACAGCATTCCGACGCATGTGAAAATTGATGGTATTTCCGATGAATACGAAGGCAATAATTTTTCGCATAAACGCCATTATACTTCGCTTATCAAGCGTATGGGCGAAAGCAAACTTGCTGCTGCTTTCCACAGCGGTAACGAGTATGCCTTGTGCGCCACGTGCCACCATAACAGTCCGCCTTCGGCCACGCCGCCCAAGTGCATCACCTGTCATTCGCCTAATATTGATCCCAATAACCCGGGACGTCCTGCCCTTAAGGCTGCTTATCACTTGCAATGCATGACTTGTCATGACTACATGCAGGTGTCACGTCCGAAAAACACATCTTGTGGTACCTGCCACAAAGTGCGCAAGCCATAGTCGAGGAGGGACACAAATGAATCGCAGAAAATTCCTTACATTTTTGGGAAGTGCGGGTGTGATCTCTGCCCTTGGCACTGCAAAAGTGGCCGATGCCGCAGGTACCGTGAGCTATCCCTATTATAAAGACAGTTTTGGGGTACTACATGATACCACTCGTTGCATTGGTTGCCGTGAATGTGAAAAAGCCTGTCAGAAGGTCAATGACTTACCCATGCCCGAAAAACCTTTCAGTGAGCTTGAGGTAACGCACACCAAACGTCGTACCTCGGCGGCGGCGTGGACGGTGGTAAATCGCTATGAAGCCGATGACAAAGAAGTTTTTCGTAAACTGCAATGTTTGCATTGTAATGACCCTGCCTGTGCATCTGCTTGCTTTGCCAGATGTTTTCACAAAGAAGAAAATGGTGCTGTCACCTATCGTGGCGATCAATGCGTAGGTTGTCGTTATTGCATGGTGGCCTGCCCATTCTACATTCCCGGTTACCAGTATGAAGAAGCTTTCAATCCCTTGGTACTCAAATGCACCTTCTGTCATCCCCGCTTGGAAAAAGGTCTATTGCCGGGTTGTGTGGAAGCCTGCCCCATGGATGCCATCACCTTTGGCAAACGCAGTGATCTTATCAAGATAGCACGTAAACGCATTGAGGATAATCCCGATCGCTATGTGGATTACATCTACGGCGAATACGATGCCGGCGGTACGGCTTGGATGACTCTTTCCGGTGTCGAAGCAAGCAAGCTTGGGCAAAATATGAACCTTGGCAATCGTCCCATGGGAGAACTTACCGCCGGTGCGCTGGGTTCCGTACCCATGATCATCGGTTTTTGGCCGGTACTCTTTGCCGGTGCTTATGGCGTAACCAAGTATA
>CAYJHV010000340.1:0-2315 GCA_964369825.1 uncultured Desulfovibrionaceae bacterium
GGACGAAATGGTAAATATGATTGTGGGACAGCGTGCCTATGAAGTAAACTCCAAGGCCATTCAAACTTCTGACAGTATGCTTGGTATTGCCGTGCAATTGAAGAGGTAAGTCATGTATAGCGCAGCGGCATATAAAAGCTTTGATTTTTCGGCACAAAGAAAAGTTGCAAAGCTTTTTGCCGCCACTATACGTGCTTTGCGTCCTTTGCTTGTGTATTTATGGGTATTTTGCCTTGTTGTTTTATGTATTTTTTTCTTTGTATTCTTCGATGTAAGTACCGATACATCACCTGCTTTTGCGGCATCACAATGGAATTATGCAAGACCGGGCTTGCCACTGGACAATAGTTATAAAACACCCGGAGCCGCTCACACACGCAGTAATTTTGGGCAGGGAGAATACGCCGGCGGTACATTGCAATTGCAAAATACGCATGATTGGCGTTTGCAAGTTCGCAATGCCGCCGCCGTACAAGGGGAGATGGTGACCCTTGCCGACATTGCCGAACCACACGGTCCCATTCCGGCAGGACTGTGGGAATCCATCAGTCAACAGCCGCTGTGGCCTGCTCCGCCGGAACCAGGTAAACCCCTGCAAATAAATAAAGCTCGTCTTGGCAGAGCCTTACGGGATACTCTTGGAGCGGAAATAGCCACAAGATGTGTACTGCCTGCTTCCCTTGCCATTCAACGTGGCGGTGTGGTACTCACCGAACATGACTTAAGAAAATATGTGGTCAATTTTTTGACTCCTCAAACCAATGCCATGCCGGGAACGGCCGAATGGACGGAGTTTCGCTTGCCTCCATATATTTTTTTAGAGCACGGTCAACAGCGTGTGAATCTGGAACCCGGCAGCGTTGCCCCCGGACGGGTCACTTTTCGTTTTGTTATCCAAGAACCTGACGGTAAAATTGTACGCCGTGCGGCAGGAGCAGCTTTTTTAAATCTGTGGGTGGACGTACCGGCAGCAGCAAGACCTCTCAATCAAGGCGATACTTTGCACGTACAGGATATCACCTTTGTACGAGTAAATGCAGCTCATTTGGCCTCCATGCCTTGGGACGGAAAAGGCGGACCGTGGCAGATGGTACGCAGTGTTGGTACGGGACAACCCATCTATAGTACCGACTTGCTGGGACTTTCCATGGTACGCAAAGGTTCCATTGTAAATCTTCTCTATGTCAAAGGTAGGATTCGTATTGAAGTGAAAGCAGAATGCCTTGCCGACGGTGCTCCCGGTACCATTATTCCGGTACGCAATTTGCAAAGCAAGAAGCAAGTATATGCCACCGTCCGTGATAACAAGACGGTTTTAGCTGAATAAACAGTGCTTTATACTTGTTAAGGTGTTATACTGAATTCAAAAATATGACAATGTCACCGTCTGGAGGAAACAATGAAACGTCATCAAAAAAGGTATATGGTTCTTGCACTTTGTCTGTCAATGTTCATCATGGCTTGTCAAAGCACACAAAAAGCTCCCACCGTTATTGCACCGTCCATGAACTCTGCGCCGTCGCATACTTTTACGCCGCAAGAACGTGCTGCCAATCCCGGTTCGCTCTTTGCTCAAAGTGATATGGATCCACTTTTTTCTGACAGTAGAGCCAGACGTGTGGGCGATATTGTTGTGGTCAATATCATAGAAAATACCGCAGCTACCAATACTGCCAATACCGATGCCGACAAAGAAAATACCAATGATTATGGTATACCATCACTTTTTGGGCGTAGTGCCATTCAATTGCCCGGAAATAATGTTATCCCCATCGGCGCCGGGACTTCAGTTTTCCAAAGTAATTCTATGAGTGAATTTTCCGGAACCGGACAGACTTCTCGCGGTAATACTGTGACCTCGTCCATAGCCTCAAGAGTTATCAAAGTATTGCCCGGCGGTATTTTACAAATTGAAGGAGTACGCCAAACTCGTGTTAACGAAGAAACGCAGTATATGGTACTTTCCGGTACCATTCGTGCCCGAGACATTCAATCCGACAATACAATCATGTCCACCCAAGTGGCCGATGCTAATATTCAATATTATGGTCAAGGCGTCCTTGCCGACAAGCAAAAGCCCGGTTGGTTTACTCGCTTTATGGATAATCTCTGGCCTTTCTAGTGTCTAATTGCAAAAATTTTGTTCATAATTATTCACAAAATTTTTGCTGTATCGCCTGCGAAAAAACGTGGTTTTCCGCAGGCTCTGCCGCTTTTGGCGGCGCAAAATCCTGATGGATTTTGTAAACATTAAAAACGAGGTTTTTGCTTATAAAAATAACAATAAACTTAATGCCATAACACCCATTCCGGCA
>CAYJHV010000341.1:0-2296 GCA_964369825.1 uncultured Desulfovibrionaceae bacterium
AAACCACCGAATAAACGTGAAAACATTAGTCTTCCTCGCTGTATTTTTGATGATTAGTTCCGTAAGCCCGAGAAATATGCTCGTGTACTTGGGCTTTTGGCAAAAGTTGATGTAAACGACTACGCAAATATAAGTTTTCTAAAAAAAGACCCAAAGAGTCTACGCATTGATGTACAAAAGACTGTAATGCATCATCCATTTGTCTACCTTCACTGTGCGCTAAGCACAAAACACCTCTAGCCGTTTTATTTACCACCACAGGAGCGCAAATAATAGCTTGAAACTGAGGCAACGATGGGTCTTTCCCATACAGGGAAAGATTGTTGGTTCCGGTTAACCCTTCTGAAAAAATAGCCTGTTGCTCATCTCTAAATACCCAACCCACCATACCACTTTGTAAGGTAAAAATCCTCTGCTTGCCGGCTTCCAACAAAATAGGTCTGCTTTCACCTTCAAGCACATAACATTCTTCCGAAGGGTCAAGGGAAGAAAAAGCGCAGTAGTCATAGCGCAAAGTGTGGGCTATGGTACGTAAATAGTTTAATAAAAAAGTTGACCATGCTTTATACTGAAAACGTAATGAACGTAAAATACCAAGACAGGCAAAATATTCTGCCACACTTGGCGAATCTGAATAATAAGAGGTACTATCTTCTTTGTCATTCACAAGGTCGGCAAAAAGCTGCAAAATTTTGCTGTCTTTATCAGAAAAAGAATACAATTTTTTGCTATCAACACATAAAATGCCACCCGTTGGTATGGGGCATCCCATAAAAGCTTTGATGCCGCATTCTTCTTCATTTTTATAATAGCCAAGTTTATGTTGCGCCTTGTCAAAATTCATCATTACCAAGGGCGTATTTTCACGTAAAACGTTGCCCACGAGGCTCATGCCGGCACTTAGCTCTTCACAATAATCATCGCTGTCACCAAGAGAAAAGGTAGCCGCCAAATAGTAATACCTACCGCTTGTGTGCGGTAAATATAAGGTAGCTGAGTAAGCATCGAAAACACTACAAATTATTGCAAGTATTTGCGTGTGCATAAGTGTCGTTTCTTTCATGGCGTATGAGTTTTGTTAAAGGTTAACATGTTCTAAAACTTAATATAGTTTAACAAAGCCCGTTTCATGTCGCAACTGTTTTATGTCTGCAAAAAAATATTAGCTGAAAGCCCATATTACATATGGATTTAAGAAAAAGTAGCTCATTTTTGACAACAATTAAAGTGCCGGTTATGCATTTTTTATTTTTGTCAATGTCTAACAATATAAGATGTTACTCATTAATATGCATCATAGTAACGAGTCTATTGGAATGCGTAAAGTACATAAAAGTTTTCAACCTACTTTACAAAATTCCGTGAGGCTAAGGGTACAAACCCCGATGTGGTCAAGGCTGTATCCAGATTAAACTTCCTTGACGCCCTGAAAATTCTTCACGTCTGTATGAAAAAAAATCTTGGTTCATGGTATAAGTGCACATATCAAGGCCAAAAACATTCTTGGGTATAAGCCCGGCATCACAAAGTTGGTGACGAGTCAGTTCCCATAAGTTCATGGTTTTTTGGGTATTATTAAACCATCTTGTGAAATCCTGCCCCCAATCTGTGTCAAAATTTATAAATTCGGCACATTGTGGTCCAAGACTTGGTCCACGCACAGCATAGAGGTCATTGCTGCTTAAATTATAATAATCACAAAATTCTGCAATGGCACTGCCGATGAAGCCAATTTTATTGCCACGCCAACCAACATGCAATGCCATAATATGTTTACCGTCTTTGTGTGCAATCAATATTGGCTGACAATCTGCCGATTTTACCATAAGCGCAAGCCCGGCTTTGGAAGTGGCAAGCCCGTCGGCCTCCGGCATTTCACCGGCATTGCTAAAGCCTTCTACCGGCGTTGCTGAAGGTTCAAAAATAACTTTGTCTCCATGCACTTGTGTCAGTTCAGAAAAAGAATATCCCACAGCATTTTGCAATGCCTTTCGATTTTCAAGCACATGCTCTTGTTTATCTTGAGGCACAAAAACAATATTGCCGCCCCCATAAGCTCCTTGGGAAGCCCCCCCGCATCTTGTCTGAAAAATGCAATGTACTTTTTCCACAAACGGGAAGGAAAAAGGAATATATGTTATATCCAAAGTATACCTCCTTCAGTGGCTACAGCATTTACGGGAATATCCCATACTTCTCTTTGCACATAATCCACAATTTGCCAAGAAAAAGCAAGGCCTAGACAAAAAATTTTTTTATTTTTCATAAGTTGTAAAAAACGATCGTAATAACCGCC
>CAYJHV010000342.1:0-2288 GCA_964369825.1 uncultured Desulfovibrionaceae bacterium
CATCTTATGCATTGACAGATTAAGCAAAGAGTGTTCTCTTGTATTTGCGTGTCACATAAAAAGCGTTTCAAATGTGTTGACTTTGCTTTAGTGATAAAAAAATTTTTTTATGAGGATGTATTCATGCCTAAGTCTATCTATGTTGGCAATCTCCCTTGGTCGGCGACTGAGGATCAAATTCAAGAACTTTTTGCCGAATACGGCACAGTTCTTTCGGTAAAGTTGGTAAGTGATCGTGACACCGGTCGCGCACGTGGCTTCGGCTTCGTAGAAATGGAGGATGCTGATGCACCAGCAGCCGTAGAAGCGTTGGACAATGCCTCTTTTGGTGGTCGTACACTTCGTGTTAACGAAGCTCGTCCTCGTGCTCCACGCCCATCACGCTACTAGACTTTAGTTCATACGCGAACTGTGTTTTGACGTATGCTTGTTGTCAGAAATTTTTGGATGACCGTTAGTTTTGCAAGTCAATGCTAACGGCCATAATTTTGTGTTTGTGTTGCCGTTAATTATATTAAGGCAAATTTGCACATCGTAAAATGGCATTTAAGGTGCTTTGATGCACTTTCTGCCATTTTCGTTTTTTTAGAATTGAATTTTTTGTTGAATTAATTGTAAAGTAATGCGGTTTTAGCCCGTAAAGGCTTTGCATTTATAAGGAGTTATTGCATAATGCTCAATCCCAAACAATGTGTATTGCACAGCGGCGGCGCCGCCGGAACTGAAGATTTTTTTGGTAAACTTGCTGAAGAATGGGGAATGGAAGAAATCAATTACAGCTTTGAGGGGCATCAATTGACCCGTAACCGTGGGGTGCGCATCTTGACTACAGAAGAGCTTGCGCTCAAAGATGTAAGCCTAACCTACGTTTCAAAGCTTATGAGCCGTGAATATACACGTGCGCCATTGTTTCGTAAGGTTTTGCAATCCATCTGTTGGCAAGTCAATGGTGGGAGCGAAATTGTAGTTATTGGTGAAATTCAAGCTGATGCCACCGTTAAAGGCGGTACCGGTTGGGGTGCAGAATTTGCAAAAATTTGCAATAAACCCTTGATTGTTTTTGACCAAAAGAAAGGACAATGGTTTTCTTGGGAAAAGGACGCATGGCAATTGGTAACAGACCCTTGTATTACTCGTCCTCATTTCACAGCCACTGGCACACGCTTTTTGGAAGATTCCGGACGTGATGCCATTCGTGCGCTCTTTGATCGTTCTTTTTCAAAATAACAGCGATTTTAATAATTTTTCCTAAAGGTTTTGCAGTTTGATTCATAACTTGCAAAACCTTTTATTTTATAAATAGTATGAAATTTTCTCAAGCTTTTTTAAGTCCACTGGCAGGACTTTCGGCCTTTACCATTTGGGGTTCCTTGGTACTTTATTGGAAAGCCCTTGATTCCATTCCTCCCTTTGAAATTCTTTTGCATCGTATGTTTTGGTCCCTTGTGGCTGTCTTTCTTTTGGCGCTCTTTTTTGGTTATTTGGGAGAAGTGCGAGAAGCTGTTAAAAATAAAAAAATGTTGCTACGTGTGTTTTTGGCTGCCACAATCATTGCCGGTAACTGGCTTTTGTATATTTGGAGCGTCAATAATCATCGAGTGGTGGAAGCAAGTCTTGGTTATTTTATTAATCCGCTCCTGTCTGTGCTTGTGGGACGTATCTTCTTAAAGGAAAAGCTTACACGTTTACAGATGCTTGCCATAAGTATTGCTGCTTTTGGAGTTGTTTACAGTATTGTGGCCTACGGTAGATTCCCTTTGATCTCCATTGTTCTTGCCACGTCTTTCGCCATCTATGGTTACTTGAAAAAAACCATTCAATTTCATGTTATTCCGGGATTTTTGCTTGAATCTTCACTTTTGTTTCCACTGGCATGTTTAAGTTTGCTTTGGTTTGAAGTAAGCGGTCAAAGTGATTTTTTTGCTTATAGTGAAGGCATTCAATTGCTGCTCATGGGTACAGGTCTTATTACCACTTTGCCGCTCTTGCTCTTTGCCTTTGCGAGCCAGCATTTACAATTGGCTACCATGGGACTTATGCAATATATAGCTCCAAGTATTAACCTTATCCTCGGTGTCTATGTTTTTCACGAAAGCATTTCTGATGCCAATACTATTATGCTCATCTGTACTTGGCTTGGGTTAATTTTATATACATGGTGTAATATCAGGCAGTATCAAAAATTGAAAAATGACATAGGCTTAAATGGCGAAGGGTGTGCTGAATTTAGTAAATAGTCGTCACTGAAAAACATAATAACAATCTAAAATAAAATATTTTTTTAGTTA
>CAYJHV010000343.1:0-2286 GCA_964369825.1 uncultured Desulfovibrionaceae bacterium
GGTGCAATTCACCCATACCCGCAATGAGGGTTTGGTTGGTTTCTTCATCGCCCTTCACTCTGAAAGAAGGATCTTCTTTGGCAAGTTTATTGAGGGCAGCGGAAAGGGCGTCACGGTCACTCTTGGTTTTAGGCTCAATGGCCACTTCGATAACCGGTTCGGGAATATCCAAGGATTCAAGGATAACTCCACGTTTTTCATCGCACAAAGTATCGCCGGTGGAAGCAAGCTTCAAGCCGACAAGTGCTACGATATCGCCTGCTCCTGCGCTCTTAATGTCTTCACGCTTATTGGCGTGCATTTTAAGAATACGCCCCACACGCTCTTTCTTACCGGTATTGGCATTGAGTACGCTGGTACCTGATTCCACAAAGCCGGAATAAATACGCACAAAGGACAAGTGACCGATGAAGGGGTCAGAAAAGAGCTTGAAGACAAGACCGGCAAAAGGTTGCTTGTTATCGCAAGGGCATTCGATGATTTTTTCTTCGTCTCTTGGGTCATGACCTTTCATGGGTGGAATATCAATGGGTGAAGGAAGGTAGTCTACCACAGCATCAAGAAGCGGTTGCACGCCCATATTACGGAAAGCGGAACCACACATAACGGGGACAATGGTACGATTAATGGTAGCTTTACGAATGCAAGAAATGATTTCATCCACGGTAAGCTCTTCACCGCCAAGGTATTTTTCCATAAGGGCTTCGTCTTCTTCGGCCACGGCTTCGATCATTTCAAAGCGTTTTTCGTCAAAAAGTTCTTTCAGTTCGGCAGGAACCGGACCCACAACAAATTCAGCACCTTTGGAGGCTTTATCAAAGGTAATGGCTTCACCGCGCACAAGATCCACAACGCCTTCAAATTTATCTTCTTGACCGATGGGCAATTGGAGCATGACGGGTTTTGCGCCAAGGCGATCCACAATCATGTCTACGCAGCGGAAAAAGTTTGCGCCGATACGATCCATTTTGTTGACGAAGCAAATACGAGGTACGCCATAACGATCCGCTTGGCGCCATACAGTTTCAGACTGCGGTTCTACGCCGGCAACAGCGTCAAAAACGCACACGGCACCGTCAAGCACACGTAAGGAACGCTCTACTTCAATGGTAAAGTCCACGTGTCCGGGGGTGTCGATGATATTGATACGGCAATCTTTCCAAAAGCAGGTGGTGGCAGCAGAAGTAATAGTGATGCCACGCTCTTGTTCTTGCTCCATCCAGTCCATGGTGGATTCGCCGTCATGGGTTTCGCCAATTTTATGGGAAACACCGGTATAAAATAAAATGCGCTCGGTGGTGGTGGTTTTACCGGCATCGATGTGCGCCATAATCCCAATATTACGTTGTTTATCGCTAGCAATCGAGGTTGACATAGTCTATTCTCCTGAAAAAAATGGCTATCGCCATAAAAATTCGCATACCGTACCAAGGAATTTTACCATGGTACGGTAATACTTTAATTCTGATTATAATTGATACCTTAACTTTATCAATAATGACAAATACAAAGGTAATTTCTAAAAATACCATCATATGCTGTCCGGATTTCCCTGCTGACGCTATAAATGGTATTTTTTCAACGCTTTGTTACCAGCGATAGTGGGCAAAAGCCTTATTGGCTTCGGCCATACGGTGGGTATCTTCACGCTTTTTCACCGCACCGCCACGGCTGTTAAAAGCATCCAAAAGTTCTGCGGCAAGCTTGGCAGTCATGCCTTTTTCACCACGTGAACGAGCGTAATTTATGAGCCAACGAATGGACAAAGACACCTGACGGTCAGGGCGAACTTCCATGGGCACTTGATAGGTGGCACCGCCCACACGGCGAGCTTTTACTTCAAGATGTGGCTTTACATTTTCAAGTGCCTTTTCAAAAGCACGCATGGCTTCTTCACCGGATTTTTCTGCTAAAGTTTCAAGAGCAGAATAAAAAATCTTTTCAGCCGCGCCTTTTTTTCCGTCATACATAAGACGGTTGACAAATTTTGTTACGAGGCGACTGTTATACAGCGGGTCTGGTAAAATTTCCCTTTTGGGAATAGGACCTTTACGGGGCATGGTAAACTCCTTAACATGCGCATTACGCCAGCGTCACCAGCCCTGGCTCTTTTGGAGTGAAAAAGAGCATGGCAAACGCTTTTCGCAAGGTTAAATATTTTCAAATAAATACTATTTTGGACGCTTGGCACCGTATTTGGAACGAGCCTGACGACGATCGGCAACACCTGCCGTATCAAGGGTACCACGAACAATGTGATAACGCACACCGGGTAAGTCTTTTACA
>CAYJHV010000344.1:0-2283 GCA_964369825.1 uncultured Desulfovibrionaceae bacterium
AATGAGCTTTGACGCAGTAATCGTCCACGATACGTTATTTACGGATAAGCTCTAAATGTCCATGATTTCCTTTTCTTTCACCTGACATTTTTTATCAGTTTCTGCCACATATTTATCGGTGAGCTTTTGCACGTCATCGGTGGCTTTTTTAAGTTCATCTTCGGAGATGGTTTTATCTTTTTCCAATTTCTTTAATTGATCATTGGCATCACGACGCACATTGCGCACGGCAACCTTGGCATCTTCGCTGTATTTACGTGATATTTTCACCAAATCCTTACGGCGTTCTTCGGTAAGAGCAGGGATAACGATGCGAATAATCTTTCCGTCATTGACGGGGGTAAGCCCCAAATCCGATTTGAGTATGGCTTTTTCAACGGAGGCAAAGCCACCTTTGTCCCATGGCTGAATGGTAATGGTACGGCTATCGGGAACAGCTACAGAAGCCAATTGATTTATGGGTGTTGGGGTTCCGTAGTAGTCAACTTTAATGTCTTCTACCAATGCCGAACTTGCACGTCCTGTGCGTAACTTTGTGAAATCTTTATCCATGGCAGCCACAGCTTTTTCCATGCGCTCTTCGGCATCCATAAGTATGGTATCTTTAGGCATAATTTCCTCCAAAATATTTAATTACGTATTCAAAGTAGTTCAATTATTTAGATAATGTGCTTTAATTGTTTTTTTAATATGTTAATTGCTTACTATGGTTCCCACATTCTCACCGCAAACAATGCGAGAAATATCTCCGCCAAACATTTTGCATACAAGAATGGGAACATTGTTTTCATGAGCAAGGGCTAAAGCCGTGGCATCCATAACACCAAGGTGCTGTGCCAATGCTTCATCATAACTTACTTTTTCATATTTTACAGCGTCGGAAAATTTCATGGGATCTTTATTGTAGACGCCATCAACCTTGGTGGCCTTGATAATGGCATCGCATTGCAATTCCATTCCCCGCAAGGCGGCGGCGGTATCGGTGGTAAAGTAGGGGTTACCGGTACCGGCAGCGCAAATGACCACACGTCCTTTGTCAAGATGACGTAAAGCACGGCGTCTGATGTATGATTCACAAACTTCTTGCATGGTTATGGCAGAAAGTACGCGAGTGGGATGACCTTGCTTTTCAAGCATGTCCTGCACGGCAAGGGCATTTAAGACTGTGGCCATCATACCCATATAATCGGCGCTGGAACGCTCCATTCCCTTGGCAGAGGATGAAAGACCACGAAAAATATTTCCGCCGCCAATGACCAAAGCAACTTCAAGTCCCATACTGACAACGTTGCCAACTTCTTTGCATATTTTACTGACGGTATCTACGTCAATCCCCACTTTTTGCTCACCTGCCAAGGCTTCACCGCTAAGTTTAAGTAAAACACGTTTGTATTTAAGATCGGACATGATTACACCTTTGGTTAAACTTTTTGAAAATGAAAACAAGCCACGTAATGCAATGAAAATAACTGATTGTTTTTACCATTTTGCATTTTTTCGCACTCGTTAGGTACTTATTTCGTACATGCACTCTCATAAACACTTTATAATAACAAAAAAAATATACTTTGTCACTAGCGGAAAATCGCTAAATTTGCAAATAGCTTGCCTATGCTTTAACATACAACATAGTAAAATAAAGTGATTTTATTGGTAAGAAAAAATATTTGAATAATTTTACGGAAATTTAATTTTGTGGCTTTTGCTTGTACTCAGTTTTTGAAATAGGGAAAATCCATTTATCATTATCTGTATGAATCTTTTTGTATAAGTAGTACTTGCATGGCTATATATATGAACGTAATAAGAATATTTTCTTATGAGATGAACCATATGTATCATGCTATTGTTTATTTCCCCAAATAAGCTGCTGTGGGTAAGTTCCTGTGTTTTGTCCTAAAAAATATATAGTATCTTGAGATTCTTTGTTGTTATATGTACTTTCAGAAACCATAAAAAGCACAATATCTCTGTATTGTTAAGATTTTATTCCACTCGGTTTTTTATAATCAAAATAATTATTCCTTATCTTGTATGTGACAAACCTCAAGATAATCCTCAAATATAAGGAAAGGGTGAAGATGTGAACTTCACTCTAGCGCCTTGCTTTATTCAAAAACTTAGATTTTATTAAAACAGTCAGGTTATTGTGAGTTAAATTTTTTTCTGGGGGAGGGACCTTTTAAGACCTCTGCGCAATGAATTGCGCAGAGGTCTTAAAACAATCTTCCTCGTACAATGGCTGTTTTTCCAAAGCGTTGGCGTAAAGCATCCAATGTTTTG
>CAYJHV010000345.1:0-2262 GCA_964369825.1 uncultured Desulfovibrionaceae bacterium
AAAGGTTTTCCCCCAAAAAAAGCTGACTAAAGGCAATAGTCACATAGTATTTTACTTATGAAAATTTTTAAAGATATACTTAGAATTGAAGGAGTTTTTTCATGAAGTTTACTAAAATGCACGGTGCCGGAAACGACTATGTTTATATGGATGCACGTATCAGCCCCGTGGATGACCCGAAAAATCTTGCCATTCAAGTGAGCGATCGCCATAAGGGCATCGGCTCCGACGGTCTTGTGCTCATTTTACCATCGGAAGTAGCTGATGTGCGTATGCGCATGTTCAATAGCGATGGCAGTGAAGCGCAAATGTGTGGCAATGCCATTCGTTGTGTGGGAAAATATGCCTATGAACATAAACTTGTGTCAAAGCCTGAATTAAGCGTCGAAACCTTAGCCGGCATCAAGATTATTAAGCTAATTTTGCAAAATAATATGGTTACCGGAGCCACCGTTGATATGGGCAAACCTGAGTGGAATCCCGAGCGCATTCCCGTAAAACATGCAGCAGAAACTGCACTTGAAATCAGTATCACTGCCCTCGGTAAAGAATACAAAGCTTCTTGTGTTTCCATGGGTAATCCCCATGCCGTCATTGAATTGGCTGCCCATATAGATTTGAATGATTTCCCCTTGGCAGAAGTGGGAACTGTTATAGAAAATCATGAGCTTTTTCCTGAGCGAGTCAATGTGGAATTTATTCAAATTCAAGACAGAAACAACATTCGTATGCGTGTGTGGGAACGAGGTGCCGGCGAAACACAAGCTTGTGGAACCGGTGCTTGCGCTGTAGGTGTGGCCATGGCAAGGCTTGGTAAAACCGAAAGAGATGTAAACATACATCTTTTGGGCGGCAGCTTGCACATTCGCTGGGATGAAAATGATCATATTTTCATGACCGGTGAAGCTGTAACTGTTTTTGAAGGCGAATTGCTGTAATACAACCTTAAAAAAGTAAAAGTCTAAAAGGATTATTCATGTTTCAAGTCAATCCCTATTATGCCGGACTTCCCGGCTCTTATTTGTTCGCTGAAATTGCTCGGCGTGTGCGTACTTTTCAAGCTGAAAATCCCAACATAAATACCATTTCCCTCGGTATTGGCGATGTTTCACTGCCTCTTGTTCCATCAGTTATCAAAGCCCTGCACGCTGCCACCGATGAAATGGCAGTAAAAGACAGCTTTAAAGGCTATGGCCCGGAACAAGGCTATGCCTTTTTACGTGACGCCATTGCCGAAAGCGACTACAAAGCTCGTAACATGGATATTTGCGCCGATGAAATATTTGTCAGCGACGGTGCCAAATGTGATGTGGGCAATTTCCAAGAGCTTTTTAGCGTTTCTGCTCGTATTGCAGTTACCGATCCCGTCTATCCTGTGTATGTTGATTCCAATGCCATGAGCGGACGTACAGGCTCTTATTTGGAAAATCAATGGGATAAGCTTATTTATTTACCTTGCACCGCCGAAAATGATTTTGTGCCGGATTTTCCCACCGAAACACCTGATGTTATTTACTTATGCTATCCAAATAACCCCACAGGTACGGTGCTTTCTCGTGCTGCCCTCAAAACTTGGGTGGATTATGCACGTACAAACGGTGCCATAATCCTTTATGATTCCGCTTACAAAGCTTTTATTTCCTCTGAAGACATACCGCACAGTATCTATGAAATTGACGGAGCACGTGAAGTGGCAGTGGAATTTCGCTCGTACTCAAAAACAGCCGGCTTTACCGGTTTGCGCTGCGCCTATACCGTTGTCCCCAAAGACTTGCAGGTAAACGGAAAGAAAATTGATTTACATGGCATGTGGAATCGTCGTCAAAGCACCAAGTACAACGGTTGCCCCTACATAGTACAAAAAGCCGCCGCCGCTGTGCACAGCGTAGAAGGTCAGGCAGAATGCGCCGCCATCATCAATGGTTATATGGAGAATGCCACCAAGGTGCGTACCACTCTCCTCGACATGGGACTGGAAGTTTATGGCGGAGAACACGCACCCTACGTTTGGATTCGTACCCCCAAAATCAACGGTGCGCATATGCCTTCGTGGGATTTCTTCCAACAGGTACTGGATAACGCACACGTAGTTTGTACTCCCGGTGCCGGCTTTGGACCAAGTGGCGAAAGCTATGCTCGCTTTACCGCCTTTGCTTCACCAAGCAATACCGATGAAGCTTTGCAAAGATTAAAAAATTCGATTTAGTTTGGATTAGTTTAGATTAGTTATTGTTTTTTATCTTTTTTCTGGGGGAGGGATCT
>CAYJHV010000346.1:0-2209 GCA_964369825.1 uncultured Desulfovibrionaceae bacterium
CGGTCTTCGCCGTTAAGTGATTGATTTTCGTGCCTTTACCTCTGCACACTCATTTCTGTATTCATGTGTAGACATATATTTACACAGAAAAACTATATCTGAAAATAATTGTGCAGAGGTCTTGAATTAATTAAATACGTGGCGAATGCTTGCTAACGCAATCGTCAAAGCATTTTAATGTTAAAATGCTCTAAAACAAAAAAAATTAAATGAGAACATCAAAAAAGGGAGGAGAAAACATTAAGCTTTCCCCTCCTCATGATAATTATTTATAAAGTAAATAATTTTTTATTAGAAACCAAAACCGTCGCCGTCAGAGCCGGAAGCACCGAAGCCAAAGTCAGGAGCCGGTCCGTCATCGCTTTCAGGCTCTTCGTCTGCAACAGCAGCAGCTCCGGCAGCGGCAGCACCGCCGGCGGCAACCACAATACCCTTCATATTATCTTTAATGGTGGTCTTGATGAGATTGAGTAATTCTGCTTCATCAATGGCCATTTTTCCTTGGAAAGGAAGCATATCACGACGCAAGCCGCCCATTTCCGTGGTCATGGTTTTGACCTTGGCTTCCAATTGGTCACAATTTTTTTCAAGGTCTTTGCATTTATTTTCAAGGGGAGTGAGAGCAGCTACTTTTGCTTCAAGTTCTGTGATTTCACTGCCTTGCTTTTTCACAATGCCGTCCATTTCAGCTATATAATCAAGAGCTTTCCCGGCAAATGCTTTCATTTTTTCGCTCATGGGTTCAAGGGAAATACTATCACCGAGAGCTGTTTTATTTTCTTGAACAAAGGCATCCCAAGATTTGCTTTCGTCCCAAGTAAGCGCCACAAATTTAGGGAACATACTTGCAAGCCAGCCGGCAGCCAAAGGTGCCACTGCATTTGCGCTAAAATCACATTCAAAACTGCGACCTATAAGATAGCCGGCAACTTCTTTCACATCTACATTTTCATTACCTACAACAAGTGCCAAGACATTTTCCATGGGGAAAACTTTACGAGCTTCATCAGACATATGATCTCCTCCTTAGGAGCTATTTACTGTAACTTCTTGCGAAGTCTTTTATTAATAAAAAACTTTTGCTATTTACGACCAAGCATACGCACATAGGTCAACGCAACGGTTCTGTATACAAAGTGCCCAAGCTTTGACCATGGAAGGTAGGCAAAGAGCATCCAAACTGAAACAAGGTGCAAATAATAAACGCTAAATGCCGGTACAGCCGCTTCCATAAGTCTGAACAATTGACTCAAAATACCGGTTACTGCCACCACCCAAATGATTCCGAGGAGGTACCAATCGCTAAAGCTTGAAGTTTCCTTTTTTGGGTCAAGCTGTCTGCGACGAGCGGTAAGAATAACAAGGCTTGTAATCATGGCAATGGCGCCAATATTTGCTAATATTTTTACGGGATTTAGCTGGTCAAGCGGTGTTGGCATCTGAAGTGCCGGAAAAACCATTCCGCCCCAAGCTGCGCCGGCTACAATTGCCGTTACCGTAGCAAGTGCCACAAAGCTGGATACCAAAAGCATGTGTCCGATTTTACGACTCTTTTTTGATTCTGTTGCATCGCCGCTTTCACTTTGAGAATGACAATCACTGAATTTTTTATGTGTTGCTATTTCCACAAGCACATCAAAAAGATGCATAAACCATGGTTTTGTTTTACCCACCACCAACATGGTGCCTTGAGGTTTGAAGCCTTCGATGAGCGATTTAGAACCTTTGAAAAGCACAAAAACTGCGCTGAAAAAGGTTATCATAAAAATGGGATCCACCACAAAAAGAATGTGGAAGATTTGACTAAAGACAATACTGCCGTCCTCATTGGTGGGAAACCATGAACCGACAATGCTTGCTCTAATCCACCAGATAAGCAAGAATAAAATGGCAGGAATACCCACAAGGAAGGGCAGACCTTTGATGGAGCTCATCCATTTGCCCACAATGCTGGGTTCGGTGAGGTCACGGTAAACCATGGTACGGGCTGCGGACATAACATCGGCAGGACGTGCGCCACGAGGGCATAAATCAGAGCAGTTGCCGCAATTGTGGCAAAGCCAAAGGTCAACGTCACCTTTAAGTTTTTCCTTCATGCCCCACGATGCCCAAACCATTTCTTTACGAGGATAGGGACTGTTGGCAGGAGCTACGGGGCAAGCAACGGAGCAGGTGGCGCATTGATAGCACTTTTTCACCGAATCGCCGC